>JANLIS010000127.1 GCA_024653985.1 Candidatus Roizmanbacteria bacterium | reverse complement strand
CTTCGCTTCGGCTCGGGCGTGGCGGAATTCCTCCCCCCAACCCCCTCCTTCCGCCACGCCCTCGCTTGGGCTGGCCTTTTTTTCGGCGGAATTTGAGGCTGTGCCAATTTCATTGACGCGCCGCCTTCAAATTTTTGTTATTAGTTTACAATCATACAATCTCCACCAAACTGCTTCCTCGCTAACATTATACGCTTTGGCAATATCTTTTACATTTTTCTTTCCATTTTGAAAATCTTTCTTCAACATTTCCAAAGGCATCAATAACTCCGCGGCAAACTGATTCGCTTCAATTTCTTCAGGTTTTTTACTATTCAAATCTAATATAAAATTTTTTCCAGTATGTCCCAAAAGTAAATGTCCAATTTCGTGAGCGACAGTAAAGCGTTGTCGGTGCGGATGTTGGGTTTTATTATAGCCAATTGTCGCTGTATCGCCTTCAGTAATTTGTATGCCATCAGTATCATCACCAAACGCCCAAGAATAAACAGACAAATCTTTTTCTTTCTTGATGTAATTTATTATGTCTCTAATTAAAATTGGCGGATTATTTATACCAATATCCGCTAATAATTTTCTCGCGATTTTTCTTACCGTTCCAATTCGTGGCTTGTTATTTTGATCTTCCATCTTTTTCCTTTTTTACAAAATTAATAAACCTTAAAATTTCGTCTTGATCTTTTTTTGATAAATCTTTATCAGCCCGAAGTGCGAAACGAATATCAGCCTTTTCTTCTATCCCAAGAAAAAATTTTATATCTCTATGTAAAAATTCAGCCATTTTTTCTAAATCTTCAATTTTTGATTTTCTTTCGCCTGCCTCAATCAATGAAATAGCCGTAGCCGACTCAAAACCAAGAGCATCCGCTAGCTCTTTTTGAGATTTTTCAGCAGCTTCTCTAGCCTCTTTTATTTTTTGGCCTATGAACTTGTTTTTATCCTCTGATGTTTTCATATTGTTATGATACACCTATCAAAATGATTTGACAAGTATATTTCAATTTGATAAACTAATAATAGCAAAGTGAAAATCCGATGTAAGGGTCGACGGAAAGAAATTTTGCACTAAATAATTAACCTTTAAGAGAAAATCACATGATTCAACCTTACAAAGGCCATTATCAGTACAATGAAAAGGTGATAAGTGAATGGGATTCAACCGCAATCGGAGTTTATTATTGCGGTTATCCCCTCACAAACGGGAACCTTTCGGTCTTGTATGTTGGAAAAGCAACGAGCGATACTGGGGTTAGAGGTCGCCTCCTACAACATTTGAGCGAGGATAAATGGCCAGATGTTAGCCATTTTGGTTATTGTGTCTGCTCCACTTCAAAAGAAGCTGAGGATTTTGAAGCTTCCGAGATTGAGAGACTAAAACCGAAATACAACACACAAGGAAAATCTTACGGCTGGTAGGCTGGTTTGATTTTACTGCGGTAAAGAGGGATAGCAAACACTAGCCCTCTTTATTTTTCTATTTCAAATTTAAAGTTTCCCAATCTTTATAATTTTCATAAACATAGCTTTCTTTCCTGTTTATATTCCAGCTTGGATATTTTTCAATCACTATTCCACCAATAATTTCAAAACTATATTTTGATTGACTTTTTTTGATCCACTTTTGAAGTGCTTTATTTTTATCTGCTGTTTCTTGGCTTTTTGCTGTAATATCATTTTTTGGATCTAATAAATAGATTTTGTCTTTTATTTTGACGATAAAATCGGGATAGAAAAGTCTATTTTTCTTTTCCTGCGTGTCAAAATATTCAATAGCAAAAACATTTCTCCCGCTGTCATCTTGTTTGTGCCACCAAACAATATTTTTCTGTGATTCTAAAAATTTTATAAATTTCTCCTCGTTCTCTTTTCCGAGATATTGTTCTCTATTATAAAATTCTTCGTAAACATTTTTGTTTATGCCGTCAATTTTTTCAAAATCTTCAGTAAAACTTGTTTCTTGTTCCGGCAATTCTAGGTCAAAAATATCTTTTTCTTCTTTTTCTCTTATTTCTATTTCATATTTTTGCCTAAAATCTTTTAATGCCTTACTTATGGAGATTTTTAAAACGCTTGAATTTTTTAATAGTTCATTAACAATTACAGGATAATAAATCGTCATATCAAAACCAAATCTCGTATTGAACCAAACATTAAGCGCGGATTTTAATTGTCCCCATGATCTTGAGGGGTTATATTTTGCCTCGTCGTCGCTTTGTTTTTTCAATTCTTCAAAACAAAGCAGATTATAAAGTCTTTCAACATCTAACTGCGAAAAATGATAATCCAAGTTTTTGCCCTTTTCCTTTATTTCATTGACAAAATTATCAAAGCTTTCAATTTCAGCATCAACCACAATCTGATTATTTACATCTGTTGATGAAAAATCAAAATGCTTTTTTATCATTTTCAGATTTTCCGTAACAAATTGTATTTTTGTCCCAAATTCCTCGTCCAAAGTTTGCAAGAAAAATTTTTGCCAAAGCGGGGGCGGGGTTAAGGTATTAAAATCCGTCCTTTGATGATAAGTAGTTTCTAATATTATTCTATCAACACCTTTTTTGAGTTTGGTGTAATAAATCGGTGGTTTATTTGGCGTTTCAGCTTCTTTAACATCTCTAATGTGGCTTTTGTTGTAGTTTGTATAAATATAGGCCTTGTTCAATTCTTCAAGTTTGTAATGATGAGCTTCGGGCATTCTTTTAATTCTGCCAATAATTTGAGTATGAAAAGTGGGGCTGGTAATTTCTCTGAACATCACAAGAATATCTGCTCTTGGACAATCCCAACCTGTCGCAGGAGCGACTTTGAAGATCATAAAATTAATCTTGTTATCATTTTCTTCTATGCGTTCAAGGTTTTTCTTCTCATTGGAAAGCCAGATCGCGATTTCATTTTCTTTCACTCCTTTTTGTTTTAGATAAGCCAAAACTAAATCCTTTAAGTTCGCTTGCACTTCTTCTTTCTCCTTAAAATCGCTTGGCAACTGAATTAAGACGAGCGGGTTGATATCTAATCCTAATTTCTGGTAATGCTTTTTTAACTCAAGTCTTTTATCAAAAGCGAGTTCAAGCATTATTTCATCTTCGGATAATTTTTTGTCTTCAAGTTTTTTAATGTCTTCTTCGGTTTGTATAATAATTTTTTCCTTAATTAATCCACTTGCAATAACATCGCTTTCAAGTGCTTCCACAAATCCAGCTTTTTTCTGCGAAACATCGCTAATGTTTGGCAAATCTTTTGGCGTTGCAGTGATTTTTAAAATTATTCTCGGATCAATAAGGTCAACTACTTCATTGGCAAGATGAGTGTCGGTTTCAGTGTGAGCTTCGTCAATTATTAAAATAATATCCCTTTCATTTCTTGTTTTCTTTATAAAATCATCAAAAACTGCGTCGCCACCATAACCCACGCCACCGCTTTTTCTTAATTTCTTTGATTCTTTGTCTGTTCCTTTTATTTTTGACCAATTGATAAAGAAAATATTGTTTTTATAAAGTTTGCCCTCGCTCAAATTATTAATATCTTTCAAATTCATATCAGTACCTTCGTTGAAGTAATGATATAATTTGTTTTTTGACTGGTTGTATGACTCATCACCGCCAAAGGAAACCCAAACATAAGCCTTATCTTCGTGAAATTGGTAATTATCATCAAGACAACGCAAAAACTCCGCCATCACAATAGTTTTTCCTGCGCCCGTTGGCGCTTTAAAAATTAGCGGAATTCTATATTTTCCGGTTTTCCACAATTCCAAAAAGGTATTGCTTAATTGGTCTACCGCTATTTTTTGAAAATCTTTTAGTTCTATCATAATTATTTATCTTTAAGCGTCTGGTTGATTTCCTTATAAATTTCAAGGATTGGCTCTGGAATATCCTCAATGGTGATATTTTTCTCTAGATACTTGAAAGTTTTTTTATCTATTCTGCCATAAGAAAAAACATACAAAATTGTTTTTGTATTTTTGACCTTCTTTACCAGCTCCTCAAATTTGTCAGTGTTTTCCCTAAAATAGACCGCTGTTTTTCTTGTTTTGTTTTTATTTTCAAAAATTTGATACCATTCGCAAATTTCCACTTCCTCAAAAGTATTTTCTTTTATGGCTATCATCTGTCCCGCTTTTTCCGTCAATTCATGCCTTTGTTTATCGTTGATATTGTCAATCCTCTCAACGGGAATTAAATCTGTTTTGTAATATTGCAGGTTTCCGCCTAATCCGTCTATTTTTGTTTTGCCGTTATTTTGTTTGATAAATCCCTCGATAATTTTTTCAATGCGAGGATAACAGACTTCTTCCGCGATTTGTCCTTCGTTGTTTGTGCAAAGTATAAATCTTCTTTTGCTCTTTTCCTCGTTGTTTAAATCTAAAACTGCTTCGCCAGTCGTCCCTGAACCGGCAAAGAAATCTAAAATAATCGCGTCTTGCGGTATATGAGCAATCTTCATTAAGTGATCAATCAATTCCTTTGGTTTTGAATATGGGAAATCAAGTCCGAGCGTTTTCAAATAATCTGATCCGCGTCTATTCAAAAACTTTTTATCCACTAAAAAGTTTCTTGGTTTTACGCCCTTGCCTCTTCTTTCTTCAAGATAGCTTTTTGTGTAAATATTGTATCTCGCTTTATTCCCATTTTGATCAAGTAGCGGAGAATTTTTTGTCTCCTTGAAAACGAGTAGATGTTTTTTATCCTTAAATCCGTTATCTATTGCCCATCTCCAAACCCCATCACCTTTAATTGGATTTGCTTTAGCTCCCTCTTTTTTTTCTTTAGGCATTGACTTTCCGGGCGGAATCACCAAAGAACCGTCAGGGCATTTAATAAAATACCTCTGATTTGGTCTTGTGTCTAAGGCGGATTGATATAAAGCAATATCATCTCTGTATCTGCCGTCTTTATCTTCCTTGGTATAAAGATCCTCATCAACTTCATCATAGAAATTGCTGGTATCAATGTTAGTTTTATTCTTTGCGTAGCAAACAATATAGTCGCAAGAAGGCGCAAAATGCTTTCCTTTATCGCTGGCGGTTTTTGAAATTCTCGCGATTATTGTTAGAAAATTTTCGTGTCTAAAAACTTTGCCACACAATAGGTTTAGATTTGCCACTTCTTGCTCGCCGATTGAAATAAAAATAACACCGTCTTCTTTCAAAAGATGTTTGGAAAGCTCTAATCTCTTTTCCATCATATTGAGCCATTTTGCGTGTCTATACGAGTCGTTTTCGTCAATAAATTTGTCGTTATATTTCCACTCGTCTTTTTTGCCTGTATTATATGGCGGATCAATATAAATAAAATCTATTTTTCCTTTGTGGGTATAATTCAAAACAGTTAAAGAGTGGTAATTGTCGCCCTCAATGAAAATATTATCATCGCTTTCATCGGTTCGGATTTCTTTTTTGGCAATTCTTTTTAAAATCGGCAAATTGTTTTCGCAATCCAAAACCACCTGCTCGGGTTCTCTTTCCCTATCCCAAACAAGGCCGTATTTTTTAGCGTCCAATTCGGCTTCTTGTTTTTCAACAAGTTTAAGCAATTCTTCTTTTGATAATTTGGAAAAATCTTTTGCCATAGTTTTACTTAATTAAATCATCAACGCCGACACTAAGCGCCTTGGCAATTTTAGACAAAGTTTCTATCGTCGGGTTTTTATTTGCACCGGATTCAATTTTAATAATGGTGTTATAGGTAATATCCGCCAATTTTGACAATCTGTCCTGCGAAACACCTATTTTATTGCGGTATTTTTTTATATTCTCGGCAATTGTTGATTTGTTGTTTGACTTCATTGTAATATATTACTATAATTAAAGTAATAGCGATGTATATTTGGTAATCTATTACTATGATATCAAAAATTTTAAGTTTCGTAAACATAAAAGGGAGTTCCTTGTCGTTGCCCGCGCACGGGTGGGTTGGGGCAAGGGCAACATCCTCTTTGGCGGCGCATTTCGCTTTGCGAAATACGGCCTCAAATTCCGCCGAAAAAAAGGCCAGCCCAAGCGAGGGCGTGGCGGAAGGAGGGGGTTGGGGGGAGGAATTCCGCCACGCCCGAGCCGAAGCGAAG
>JANLIS010000124.1 GCA_024653985.1 Candidatus Roizmanbacteria bacterium | reverse complement strand
GAAATACTTCCATTTGCCGGGATTTTTAAATCCTCATCTTTTTTACCCCAATATTTTATAAAGGCTATATTTGATGGTGCTGTAGCTGTTGTTTTCATATATTATTTTTAACCTTGATAATTTCTCCACCAACGTTAACGATCGCTGATTCGACCATTTTTATTTTGTCCGGGGAAACTAATGCGATCATACTGTCTCCCCCTCCAGCTCCAGATAGCTTAGCTCCATATGCTCCGGCAGAAACAGCAACTTGACACATTCTGTCTAATTTCTCCGTACTTACTCCTAACTCTTGAAGAAGTTTATGATTTTGATTCATCAATTCTCCCGATTTTTTCCAATCGCTTTTAACCAAACTCATCTTTGCTTCCTCAACAATTTGTTTTATTTCATCAAATATTTTAAGATCTGGTTTTAAATCTTTGACAATTTTTGTCGTACTGGCTTTTGTTCCGGAATATCCGATTACCAAAGGAATATTTTTCACGGATAATGGTTCAATTATTTTACCGGCGGTAACAAAATAAATTGTTCCTTCATAAACAGCTGAGGCCACATCGAAACCTGATCCTATTTTTTGAATTGTACGAATTACTTTGTAACCAAGATCAAAAACGTCCTTTTTTGAAATTTCAATTTCGTAAAGCTTGCATAACGCTTTTATGGTAGCAACAGTCACGGCCGATGATGATCCGAGACCAAATTTTGAGGAAAAATCACTATAAGTTTTAATTAATATTTTATTATCTACCTGATATTTTTCACTAAATAATTTAACAGTTTCCTCGACAAAACGAAGATCTTTGACTTGTGGAGCATCAACCTTAAATTCATTATTCTTTTCAACTTCAACATAAATTCTTGAAGAGACAGCTGTAACTATGCACGGATAGCCGTACACAACGGCATGTTCACCAAAGAGCATTAGTTTTCCCGGCGCCGATGCTTTAACTTTATTCATATTTTTGTTGTTTTGTATTGTCATTCCCGTGAAGACGGGAATCCAGTCTATTAGTACATTTTAAAAATGTAATTTTAGTCTGGATCCCCTCCTACGAGGGGATGACAACAAATCATTTTATCAAAGCCTAATTAAACCCGTGATATCTGGAATAAACTTATAATATGATATTTTTCTCACTTGTAAAAATGTAGTTAGTTCCTTAATTTTATCAGCATAAAATAAAATAAATCCTGAACCTTCTTTTATTCCTCCAGCACCGGTGACCTTTCCTACTCCAAACTTTGAAAGAGTGGCAAGTAGTTTTCTTGTTTTATCTGAAACAACTCCCAATTTTTCTAATTGTTTTTCATTATCGACTAAACACTTTTTAAATATAGGTTCGTCATTTTTTTTAATTGAAATTACCAGTTTACTAGTTATTTTTTCTATCACGTTTAATATGTCTTCATTTATCTTAGTCTTTACAAAATCTACCATTTCTCCGGTCGTTTCTTCTGGTTTCCCACTATCTATTAAAAATAATTTTTCTTCAATATTTTTTGGTATTTTATAATCTAAATTTTTTAGACTTTTTTGCTTTTGATATAAAATTAATCCTCCAAAACATGAAGCGGTATTGTCTGCGCCGGAGGGATTGCTATGAAAATGTTTTTCTATTGCAAATGCTAACTCATTAATTATTTTTTTATCAAACTGACGTCCCGTGTAAAATTCTAAAAATGAAGCAACCGATGCGACTGACAATGCAGCTGAAGATCCCAACCCTCGACCAATTGGAATTTCGGATTCAATTTTAAAATTAAATAATCTATCAACAAAATTAATTTTTATATTTCTGAGATAACCTTTAACTTTATCTGAAATAAATAAAATGTTTTTATCGTTAATTTTGATTGACTCTTCCCAAAGATAAAATTTCAACCTTAAATTGATAGCGGAGACTAAAGCTGGTTTACCGTAAACTACCGCATGTTCTCCAGACAGAATAACTTTCGCCGATGCTGAATATGAAATTTTCATAGGGTTTACCCTGTAGTGACTTTAGTCTACTACAGGGGTTTAAATTTTACTCCATAAGCAATGACTCCCTCTTCGGTTGATGAGCGCACTTTTCGCAAAATGGAAATTACTTTTTTCCCTGTTTTCAGATCTTTTTCATCGTAATCAACTAACTGTCCATAAATTTTTTCTTTATTTTCCAGCTCGACCAATATCACTGGGTATGGTGCGTATTTTTTAAAATCCGCGCCCGGCGTAAAGATCTTTGTCCATACTAAGATCTTACCTTTCTTCCCTAATATCTTTCGTATCTCCTTTTGCCTTCGCCAAATTTTAATTGGTGAAATCATATTGTTATATTGCCAATATTGTAACAACTGCCGTCCCTCCCGATCCTCCAACATTTTGTGCCAAACCGTATTCAATATTTTTAACTTGCCTATTTTCAGCCTGCCCTGTTAATTGTAAAAATATTTCTCCGATCTGTTTTATTCCTGTTGCTCCAACCGGATGACCGGCAGCTTTTAATCCTCCTGACGTATTGACAATCAAGTCTCCGCCA
>JANLIS010000090.1 GCA_024653985.1 Candidatus Roizmanbacteria bacterium | reverse complement strand
TACAAAAAAATAAGTTCGGTTTCTCATCATACCTCGCAATTTGCGGGGCAGTCTTATATGTAATAAATTAAAAATTAAATATTATTACCCTACCCCGCTTTAGGCGGGGATTTTTTATGGGTTAAAAATTATTTAAAAATATATGGAAAATTTAAAAATAGCAAATATTAAAGAAGCAAATAGATCAGGTATTTCGGAATTGGTCAAACGTTCTTTAAATGGGCTTGAAGAAGCACAAAGAACATATCCAAACGTGATAATGGACGTCATACGAAGCGGAAAACTTGAAAGACAATTAGATTTATCTGAACAAGACACAAAAGGAAATTCAAGGATCGACACAAAGTTTTCCCTATCAGATACCGCAGGTGCATATTTTTTCAACGAAGAGATAATCGGCGGATCACGGGAAAAACAAGCTTTGATCGATGTTAATGGATCAGGGACAAATATATTCGGAACTCGATGGAATGGTCCGGCAACAAAATTAAAGCTTGGCCCGGGTGTCGGTCAAGTTGAAGCACCTACAGTCTACCGAGACCTTATCAACGCCGGAATTGAAGACGCTAATCTTTCTCTAAATTACACTGCTCCATTCGGGACGATGGATGCCCGTCGGGGGATCAAAGATATTATGGATGCTAGGATAGACCCCGAAGGAAGCTTTTTTCCTGATTCGGGAGTATTTATTACCGAGGGAGCAACCGAAGGGATTGATCTATTTATGGAGGCGATCGCAAAAATTGATCCTGGATCAAGAGTTCTTTTCTTAGGTATTGGCTACTACACAGGTCCTTATTCCGCTTTTCAAAAAGATCTAAAGATTGATAGATTGGTTACCAATCCTGTCAGTATCGGAGATTCAACAAGGTTCTTTCCAACCGGTGAAGAGATAAAAAGATCTTTACCTAGAGATACATCTGCCCTAGTCATTTCGTCACCCAATAATCCAAATGGCGAAGTATACAATGACCGGGAATTGACAAAAATAATGGAAATTGCCAAAACGAATAATCTTTATATTTTATTTGATGTGATCTTTGAGAATATGAGCTTTAACAAGTCGGAAAATTACCGGTCGCGGTTACTCCAGATCGCAGCCGAATCCGGAACTTTAGACAAAGTGGTTGTCGTTGACAGTCTTTCAAAAACAAAAAACTTTGCCGGTGAAAGGATTGGTTTTATGGCAACAACCGATAAAAAAATGCAAAATACTTTGGAAAATGTCGTGCTTTCCAGACGGTGTAATCCCCGACTTACTCTGGGTCCATTACTTCGATTTGAAGGTCTGGCCAGAAAAGCAAAGGGGTTACTAGTAAATTCGCCCAATCTTTCCTTGGATACAATTGTAAATTACGTAATGGGTCAAGATAAATATCCCTTTAGCAAACAGGAGTTTAAAAACAAATTTATCAGCTGGGATAATTGGGGCTCGGAAACCCAAAAATACTACGAAGATAATTTAAGAGTCGTTAAGGAATTACTTAGCGGAACTGCCCTAGCATGGTCACCCGACCAGGCGGCATTTAACACTTTTGTAAAAGTGGGAGAACCAGAAAAAAATATCAACTCAATGGACTATCTGGCTAAATTAATGTACACCATGGGCACTTACACCCAGGTTGGCCCATGCTTTGGACTTTCTCAGGCCTGTTGGGATGGTAATTTGGGTATTTGGCCAAGAATTACATATGCATCATCCAGGAATGATCTTATTGAGTCATTAAAAAGATTGGTCGTTTTTTCAAGATTTTATCAAGAAAAAAACTTTGGAGACCCAAACAAATTTCCAGTATTACAAGTTAGATTTGATAACCAAATATGAGAATACCTGACAGATCGTATTTTAAAAAAATTGAAAAAATACTTTACGGAAAAGATCTTAATATAAAAAATAAAAAGTATGAATTCAATGCAATAAGGAGAAAAATTTATAGCAATAAAGATATCCTTGAACTTATGGGCAAGAACGGAGTGAAAATCTCAGAGATATCATCCGGTGTTTCTGATAGGAAAGCCTACTGTGGATATATAGAACAAGCGGTCAATGATCTTAAAAGCGATAAATATTATAAAAATTACTATTCATCAGCCGGTAATCCCGAAGCCCGTCTGGCATTGAGTATCTTTGAAAGTTACAAGCTTTCCAGAAACAAATATTCTCCTGACGACTTTTGCCTGACTGAAGGGTCAACTGGGGCAATAACCATGATCTTTGAATATTTTAAAAAGAATTACCCTAAGCGCGAAATACTGATCCAGTCACCAAACTACTATCTATATAAGTTTGCTTCAAACTATTACGGTTTGAAACTAAAGGAGCTTATGCCTGAAATAAATAAAAAAAATCCGTCATTTATTTCTATTGATATTATGATCAAAAATATCACCGATAAAACAAAGCTGATAATCATTACAAATCCCGCCAACCCAAGCGGTGAAACGTTTGATAAGAGGGACCTTGAAAGATTATTTTTGATCGCGAAGAAAAAAAATATATTGATCCTGGTCGACGAGTTATTTTCAGAGCTAATGTTCCAACCAAAAAAATATGTTTTTTCCGATGCCGTGGCTGCAAAAATTGGCGCTTTGAATAATTTGGTTGTTATAAAAGGCTTTTCTAAATCAAAAAATCTCGTCGGCTTTAGAATTGGTTATCTATTTTCAAAAAATAGAAAATTGATCGAGTCAATAATTTACATATCCCAACAAAGAAGTTCTTTTTCTGTTGCTTCCAATTTTACGGGAATGATAACGCTTGATGCTTTTATACAATCAGTCCGTTACAAAAAAATTTATAAAAACTTAAAAGATTACAGACCAATGATCAAAGAAATTTATAGGGACTTTTACGAAGTTACTTCTATCCGAGAAAGAGTCGTTGAAGATCTGACTAAAGAATTTGAAAGGTATCAGAGATACTTTAACTCTTTAATGAACTATTATTCCCAAAGATTCGATGATTCAATGAAGATTTTGTCAAAAGACATGGAATTCAACTTTCCAAAAATTTCCGCCTTTAATACCATTGTAAAGATCAAGGATCTAAATAAAATAAATAGTTTTGATTTTATGCTGAACTGTTTTCTGATCGCTGGTTTAAAAACTGAGATCGGTCCGTGCTTTGGTTTTGATCAAAAGATCTGGGACGATAAATTTGGTTATTGGCTAAGATTGACATTTGCCAAGGACAAAAAACTTTTTAAGGAGGGAATAACCAGGTTTATTGAATTTAAAAGTATGTATTTGCAGCAACCAGATTTATTTTTAAAAACCGAACTATTTTTTTAAATAAAATTTCCGTTCTTTTTCACTGAATTTTTCTATGGCATATCTGAGCATTGTCCTGGGCATTGTTTTATAGTGCTTTTCAAGAAATTCTACTTCTACCTTTTTATTCCTTTTTCCGATTTCCCGAAGTGCCCAACCGACAGCCTTATGGATCAAGTCATGTTTATCATTCATAAGAACAGCGCAGATCTTTAGCGAGTCATCAAACTGATTTAAACCAATAAAGTTAAATGTTGATATAATCGCAATCCTTTTTTCCCATAAATTGTTTGATCTGGCCAATTTATAGAGAACGCTTCTATCTTTATCAAGAAACCAATCTCCCAAAATATGATGACACGATAGATCAACAAGATCCCAATTATTTATTTTTTTTGTATTTAATAAATAAAAGCGAACTATTTCTTTTTTTGATTTCTCGTCAATATGTTTATTTTCATATTTAAACCGGAGGATCATTAGTGCAGATAGTCTATGCTCGTGGATTTTGCTGTCTAGAAGTTTCTGTAGGTCATTTAAATCAAGACCTTGATATTTCTTACTAATTTCTCGAAGCTTTGGAACTGTAATCCCCAAGAATTGATCTCCTTCTCCATACTCACCTTTCCCTGTTTTAAAAAACCATCTCAAATTTTTCGCTTTTTCCGGGTCAGCTATGTTTTTTAGTTCACTTAAAAGACTATTCAACATATTATTCTTTTTTTATTTCCCAGAAATCGGCTCCCGCAGCATCCCATTTTAGTCGCTTTTCATCTGGATCGGAGAAATTAAACTGTTCGTTAACAAAATACAAAATCGTCCCCGCTTTTTTAGATACGTTGACAACGCCATGAGCAACACCTCTTGGAACAAATACTAATTTCGAACTTCCATTTCCCAAAACGACTTTCATCTTAACGTCTTTTGTATCCGAATCGTTCCTCAAGTCCCACATGCCGAGGATCATATGATCTTCAGGAGGAACATACCAAACGTCTTCCTGTTTATAATGCAAGTGCCAGGCCTTGATACTGCCCGGAAGGAGTTTTGACCTGTTGATCTGTTTTATTTTAAAATCTGGAAATTCTTCCATATTACCTTGCTCATTAATCCTTGTCAGCTCTTCAAATGTCCCATCCTCACCTACAAACTTTTTAACATCAACAATTTTTACGCCTTCAATTAGCTTCTTTTTTGAATAATCCTGAACGTAAATTTCCTGTTTTAATCTGACCAATATATCTTCTATGCTCAAATTTTTCATGTTTTTATAGATAAATTTTTAATATATGATGATATTATAGTATAATTTAACAGTTAAAAGCTATCGTAGCTCAGCGGTAGAGCACCCGTTTCATAAGCGGGACGTCACAGGTTCGAATCCTGTCGATAGCACCGTAAATTAAAATCGTTAATGCTTATATAAGAATTTACGGTGTAAACACGATGAAAACGCTAGACCTTTCGATTATAATTATTTCTTACAACACTAGAAAAATTACAGAAGATTGCATAGAGTCAATTAATAGATCATTAACAAATACAAGGATAAAATATGAAATTATTGTTGTTGATAATAATTCTCTGGACGGCTCTGCGGAAACGCTTCAAAAAATAGCTCAAAACAAAGCTAATAAATTAGCTTATTTCCAAACAGGAAGTAATTTAGGTTTTGGCCGGGGAAATAACTATGGCGTCAAAAAAGCAAAAGGAAGATATATTTTACTTTTAAATACAGATACCTTGGTGCTGAATAGGGCTATTGAAAAACTTTATAATTTTTATGTAAATAATGAGGATCGAGTTCATTTTTTAGGCTCAAAATTACTTAATCATGATCTGACCTCCCAACCCTCTGCCTGCAGATTTTTTACTTTACCGGTTGTTTTTGCCACCTTGCTTCTCAAAGGTGATTATTGGGGTCTAACCCGATCTTCACCTGATAGATTCTGTCAGGTTGATTGGGTGTCTGGAGCCTGTATTATGACAACCAAAAAATATTATCTTAAATTAAAGGGTTTTGATAAAAATATATTTATGTACATGGAGGAAGTTGACCTTTTGTATCGCGCTAAAAAATTAGGTCTTAATACCTTTTTTTATCCCGATTCTCAGATCATTCATCTTGGCTCGGCATCATCGAACGGTAAAACCTTCCCTATACTCCAGGTCTATCAGGGTTTCTTATTTTTTTACAAAAAACATTATACGTTATTTCATTTGTTTGCCCTTCGGCTTATTCTAAAATTTAAGGCCTTTATCGCCTATTTTATTGGTAAAATTAAAGGTGACCAATACTTAATAAAAACTTATGAACAAGCTTTTAAGCTGGTTTAGACAACTTGACGAAAATCTGGTTAAGATTTTTCTAGTAATTTTCATCTTCCTTGTCCCACTTTGGCCAAAACTTCCTATTAAGATGATCAACTATACGTACATAGCGATCCGGTTTGACGACATTTACTTAGCTATATTAGCCTTTGTTTTTTTTGTTCAACTGCTGAGGAAAAAGGTTCTCATCAACAGAAAATTTATTTTTCCCTTTGCTTTTTTCTTACTGGCAGTGATCAGTTCTTATCTATGGAACTCTTACGTTTCCAAAGCGATCGAATTTCCTCATCTTGGATTACTTCATACATTAAGAAGGATTGAATACATGATAATGTTCTTTATTGCCTCTTCCGTTATTAAAACAAAAAAGGATTTTTGGCAGATCATTTCTTTCTTTTTCTTTTCTGTTCTGATCGTGGTTTTATATGGCCTAGGTCAAAAATTTTTGAACTTCCCAGCCGTTCAGACCATGAATCCAGAATATGCAAAGGGATATATTCTTTACCTGACCCCCGAAGCCCGCATATCTTCTACATTTGGTGGCCATTATGATCTGGCTATATATCTGGTTTTAGCAATTCCCCTCATTTTATCTTTTTATTTTTCCAAGAAAAAAAGTGCCTATCTTTATTTGTTTATTATCGCTTTGCTTATTCTTCTTTATACATCGTCAAGGTCGTCATTTATTGCTTATTTTGTAGCGACGGTAGGCTTTCTTTTATTTATCAGGAAATTTAAATTTCTGATCTTTACCCTCGTTCTAACAGCCGGACTTATGTTTATAACCGGAGAAATAACAAAAAGATTTTTACAAACATTTCAAGTTAGAAGAATTTTGATCGACGATAGAACCGGAG
>JANLIS010000060.1 GCA_024653985.1 Candidatus Roizmanbacteria bacterium | reverse complement strand
GCCGTCCAGTTCCGGACCTTCTGGTACTACTATGTCAATAACACTTTCGGCCTATCTTTCCTGCTTTTGGCCCTTTATTTCTTCGGTAAAAAAAAGTTTGTTCTGGCCATGTTATTTTCATTGCTTGTTGGTTTTTTCCATCTGCCGACTTTGCTTATCCTTTCTTTGATCATTGTTTTGGAGTTTTTATTCAATAAAAATCAAAGGCTATTTTATCTGGGGGCTTTAAGTTTCTTAGGCCTTGGTCTTTTCTTATACTATCTGCCCCAGTTCAAGCAGACCATCCAGCCATTTTTTTCTCCAATGCTTAAATCAGCTCTTCCCTTAAGAATAATTAGTGGGCAACCGGCTCCTTACGGAGGCGCTTTTTATGATCTTGCCACTTTTCTTGTCTTGAGCATTTTATATCTGCCTTTGGTGGTCTATGGTCTTTACTCTGTTAAAAACAAATTTCACGCTTTGCGATTATTTATCATTGGATTGGTAGTTACTTCTGTCTTGGTCCTGACAAAATTTTCTTTTTATCAAAGATTCTTAATTCACTTGGATATTTTTTTGATTTTCTTTGCCGGACTGGGGCTTCACTTTTTATTTGAAAAATTCCGGAAGAAAAAAGAAATTATTGATTTTCTTAAATTCTATGTTTTGATATTAGTTATATTTATTTTCGGATTCATCTTTAAGACATCGGCGCCTCTGATAAACAAATCCCTTTTTCAGGAAATAAAATACTTTGCCAAAACCACTTCGCCCGGGTATATCCTATCATTATCACGTGAAGATCCGGCTTGGCTGATGGGTTATACAAATGATCGGGTGATCGCCCAGGGATTCGGCAGTGAAGATAAGTATTGGACAGCCAGCCAGTGGCAGGCTTTTTTTGAAAATCGGCCGGCCGAAGAAAAAATCAGATTATTAAAACTGCTTCCCCGGCCTTTATATATTTTCATTAATGACACGAACGCTTACCGGTTTGACAATTTAAAGATCATTCCCTGTTTCAAAAACAAGACCCTTCATTTTGTTTCGGTTGGGTGTTAGAACCTACAATGCTTACAAAAGTTTGAAATTTTTTTACGTGCGAGAAGGATGGGATAATTTTAGAACTGTTAACTGGTTAGATATTATAGAAGATACAGAGATATATTACCAACAACTCCAACTTTCTATAAAAGAATTAAATTCTTAATATATGAGAAATCTATTGCAATAATATTTTTGTGTTGAAAGAAATAGCTATTATTTGTATAATTTCTCAATGGTATTACCAAATGGTGAAGGTGGAGCAACTAAACCTCCATTAAAATTTGAGTTTGGACGAGGACCTGAAATATATAAATTTACTTGTAATAATTGTGGTAGATCTTTTTCAGTTGATGGGGAGAATATGCCAAAAGATTGGAAAAAAAGTAATATTGTCACAATAAATTGTACTAACTGTAGTAAACCAAATAGAATTAATGTAGCCTCGATCCAACCACTTGCTTATCGATAATTCAAATATTTTTTCTATTTATTCTTTATGTATTCTTTCGGAATATGAATTTTTTCAAAAGTTGATTTTAGAGGTTTTATTTTAATTATTGAATTTTCAGCATAAGAACTTGTAAATTTTGATAATATCTTTCCACAATTTTTTTTATATTGTTTTATCTGTTTTTTTGTTGGAGTTCCTTCGTAGACTACATATCCTTTGAATCCTCCTTGTAAATTATGTTTGTAAGATTCTTTATCGTGCGTCAATAATATTCTTCTTTTTTTCCCAAATTCGTTTGAAATAGTTTCGTCAGACGTACTGCTATTTTTATAAAAATTTATATCGTTGACAGTCCATCCATTTGTTTGAGCTTCAGTCTTTAATTCAGGATAAACGCCTTCATCCGCAGTTAAAAGACCACGTTTCGTCTGTTTTTTTACCATTTGTAAATTTTTCTGATAAATAATACATTAAATTCTCTATATCAGAAGTTTTTATTTTTGGGAATACTTTTTTTAAATCAGGAATTGACCAACCTTTTGCTATATGATCAATAACTAATGAAACAGGTATTTCAGTACCTCTAAAACATGGAGTTCCGCTTCTGACATCGGAGTCGATAGCAATAAGTTCATTAATTGTTTTCATGATCTTTTTTTCCTTGTTTTTTTAAATCATGTTTTTTTATTGTTAGATTTATGGTATTTGCCAAATCAAAGGCCACATTTTTTGGTAGAGTAATTCTTGAAACTACACTTCCTTCTTGAGGATTTCTTGGATTTAAATAAACAAATTCCAGCGTTACATCAATATCTGTTACAGTTACTCCAACAAGCTGGGATAAATTAGAGCCAACTACAGTATTAGGATTAACTTTTATGTCTTTAGGTGTATCTATCATATTTTTATATATAGGCCATTATATCATAAAAGTCAACAGCTTCAATTTTAACTTGTTGTATCAGTCTAAATATATTTATTATTGACATCATAATATTTCAGTACTACAATGCTTTCGGATAGTGCGTCCATAACCAAGATAATATTCACAAACGAATATATATAAACTTCAAAAATAAAACCAATCTACTTTGGTACTTTTTCGATTATTCATAGATGTTTTTGAAGTAAAAAAATATAAATTTTTCTAATCAAATCAAATGGCTTTTTTGTGGTCTATTTTTCTCACTTGCTTTGAAAGAGAAAGGACGAAATACCTTTTTCGTTCAAAGTATGGTAAGTCAAAAACTTTTAAAAGAGTTACAAAACATAATTCAGGAGGACTACGATCTAAACCTAACTGAAAAAGAGATTTCAGAGTTGGGTAATCTTCTTGTGGATTCTTTCAAAACATATGTTTCTTCATGAAAGCTCTGCCTGAGCCGGATTTTAAATATTGTTCAAACATAAATGCTTTATGTTCATCTTGAAAAGCAAAATATGCATAAAGATTTACAGGAAGACGATTTTTAGTTGCGTTTATATAACCAAGTGAGTGTCTTTTTATTCTATCTTTTAAATCATTAGTCCCACCAACATAAGTTCGTTTATCACTACAGAGTAAAATATAAACGTAGAACATAAAAATATTATAGCTCGCCTTCGTTTAATAATAAACTACGGCGAAGTAAAGTCGGATTTATCTCGCTGTAACCGAGCCGAATAATAGCAATGAATCCCGCCTTCGTCAGAAACATTCAATTTCTGACTTCGGCGAGGTGAAAGCGGAGAGGGGGGGATTCGAACCCCCGGTAACATTTCTGCCACATACGCTTTCCAAGCGTACGCATTCGGCCACTCTGCCACCTCTCCTAACTATATTTGATAGGAAATTATATCACGAATATATATGAACAGAATTTATCTTTAATTTTTGGGGTTGACGTATTTAAATAAGGGTTTATAATGAACTTGTAAACAAATGGAACCAACTATAAATTCATATCCAGCTCAGCCGAGAAAAAACAACATATTACCAACAGTGATTGTTACGGCTGTTCTTTTAGTTGCGGTCATTGGCAGCTACCTAATTATCAGGCAGCCAAAAAAAACTGAAGAAAAAAAAGATGTCATTGTCCAAACAGTCGAGCCAACTCCTACGGAAAAGCCAAAAAAAGATAAAGCTTTGGTAAAGGTCCAAGTGATCAACGGAACTGGAACTCCTAGTCAAGCGAGCGAAGTTGTTAAGTCCCTTGAAAAGGCCGGATACGCCACAGACAATATTAAAACAGGCAACGCTGAGGAGTTTGATAATACCGCTACCACTATTGAAGCTCAAACGGACTTCGAAGAAATAGCCAATGATATAAGAGATGTATTGAAAGCTACTTTTAGTGAAATCACGATAAAATCTTCCAAGGTTGATGCAGAGAGCGAGTTTGATATTATCGTTGTGACCGGAGGTAAGATATTTGCAACAGCGACACCAGAACCAACGAAGCCGGAAGCAACACCAAC
>JANLIS010000033.1 GCA_024653985.1 Candidatus Roizmanbacteria bacterium | reverse complement strand
CACCACTTCATCAGCATCCACAAACAAGACCCACTCATTCCTGGATTTGGTTAAACCAAAGTTCCTTTGTCCGGCAAAGTCATTATTTAGCTTCCTTTGGACGACCTTAATATTTTTATCGAATTTATGAACTATTTCAACTGTCTTGTCTTCTGAAAAATCGTCAACAACGATTACTTCATCACAAAAAACCAAGGAATTGAGACAGTTCTCAATATTTTTCTCTTCGTTTTTCGTTAAAACTACAGCAGTTAATTTCATATCAGACTATTCATTTTGCCACGTCTGTCTCAACCTCTGGGGTTAGGACAAGATTGGCATCAAAATTGGTAATCAATATAATTTTACTAGATTTTTGACGTATTTTTTCCAGTTAAAATTTTTGTACAATCGATTAATCGATTGTACATCAGGCTTCTTGGTTATTTTTTTCATAAAATCAACAAATTCTTGGCTATTTGTTGCTACATTGACATATGATTTTAGTTCAGGAATAATGGCCGATTTTAGTCCTATTACGGGGCAACTTTGGGATAAAGCTTCAAGGACCGGAAAATTAAAACTTTCATAATAAGAAGAAGTTAGTAAAGCTGTAGCTTTTTGGTAAAGAGTTGACAATTTTTTTCTTGAGACGCTGCCCAAAGAAACTATTCCCTTATCAATATTTTCATGGTTTTTCCAATCACCGATCATATATAGCTTATAACCTTGATCATGTAGCTTTGACCTAATGAAACTGTCAACGACAAAATCAGCATTTTTGATCTTTTGATTATTGGCGACAAATAAGAAGTATCTATCTTTGTCTTTATGAATTTGGTGTGTCAACATATCGTATGGAATACCAAAAGGTAAAATAACGACTTTTTTTTCAATGTCTGGATACATAGAGGTTATTTCCTTTTTAACCTTTTGCGAAGAAACAATTATCTTGTCAGACCGTTTGATCATTTCATTAAGTTGCCTATTCAAACGAGCACGATACTTTTCAGGATAATATTTTGGGAAAAAATGATACGAAAGTCCGTGACAAAAATTAATTATCTTGCCGGAGGTATAAAGGGGTAAAGCCTGATTTAAAGCTAAAAATATATCCTTATTTTCTTTTATTTCCTCTAGACTGACCCTCCCTTTCATCCAAAATATCTTCGGTTTTAGGTTTTTAAAAGTATATATATGATAGATATTCTGATCATCATATAACTGCAATGATCTGATCAGGTTTTCAGAAAAAACAGCCGTCCCGAACCGCTGACTACTTTTTAGATTCAATGCTCCTCCATCGACAGATATTTTCATAAAGGACTCTCTTTAAAAGAGGTCCGTCCTCTTTTTAGGACGGACCTTAATACTATAAAAGTTAAGAGCGTGTTTATGGCTTCTCCAACTAATGTGATATAAGCGGAAGCAAAAAAACCAAATTTTGGAATAAAATATAGATTTAAAGCAATACAAAAAATTAATTGAAATAAAAAAATAAAGATAACGACCTTTGCTTTGTTCAAAGCATAGATAGAATTTAAAAAGACTGAAGTTAGAAGAATCAACGGTAGGGCGAAAATAATTATCCGTAAAACTTGAATAGATTCAAAATAAGTGCTTTTATACAAGATCGGTAAAAAGATCGGACCTAAGAAATAAAAACTTAATGCAATTAAAATTCCAATGAAAGAAACCAGGACGACATCTTTCTTTATCTTATTTATAAAAATATTTTTCTTTTTATCATGGACCAGTTTGGAGAAAAGTGGCATTGAAGAAACATTATAAGCAGTGACAACAAACATTAAGGCATCTAAAAATCTGTATCCAGCTGAATAAATTCCAACAGCCTCTTTTCCTTTTATAAAATTTAAAATAAAGACATCGACCTTTGAATAAAAACCAGCAAGTAAGCTGATCAATAAAAAGATAAAAGATTTTTTTATGATGATTAACCACTTGTTCAGATTTATCTTGAGGGACAACTTGCCAACCTCCCGTCTGACCAGTATGAAATTTATCAAAGAATATAAATTGTATAAGGCAAAAGTAATAACGAAGACGGTCATCAATTGTTTGGTGATCAAAACTCCGGCGATCAATGAGGTCACAAGCAAGATTTGGAATATCATGGAAACCAATGAGGCGATATAAGATTTTTGTTTTATCGAGCTTAGAATAAGGTAAGTTCCGGAAAACATATTGGCAAAGATGACAAAGGAAATAAGGATGGTCGGAATGAGGACAGAAGTTGGGTAATGGAACAAGATCGCCAGAATGATCGTCAGAACAAAAGTGATCAGAGATAGATAAAATCTAAGCGAAAATAATTCTCTGATCTTTTTATCCACGGAGTCATTAATATGAACCAAGCCATAGGAAGTGGTTCCGAAATCCAGTAAAGGTAAGAGCAGTCCTATCTGTGTCCATGCCAAGGTATAAACCCCATACTCATCTGGTTTAAAATAAGTGATCAAAACTAAGAATAGGACAAAGTGAAGTATTTTGTTAACGATCGATGAAATATTGAGACTGAAAAAGTTCAGATAAAACGGTCGTTTCTTTATTTCTTCAAAAACGGTCTTCGGCGTTCTGAAAAGTTCCCGGACTTTTTGTGTGAATGATCCAAACTTAAACAAGAACTTTAGACGGTTTTTAAAAAGGTAATATTCCTTAGTTGGATTATCTTGTGATATTTCAAAGTGTTCATACGTTGACGAAGTATCAATTCCGACCTTAAAACTTGCCTTTTTGGCTCGATAACAAAGATCAACCTCCTCATAATACATGAAATAACTTTCATCAAAAAAACCTATCGTATCAATTACTTTTTTGGTTACAAATATCAGAGAACCGGAAACAAAATCTGTTTCGATAAATCTTTTGGAAGGCTTTTTTTCTATGAGTCCTCCACTCATCCGCCACTTATCAATGGATCCGCCGTAATAAACTTTTTTCTGTTGTTTCAT
>JANLIS010000062.1 GCA_024653985.1 Candidatus Roizmanbacteria bacterium | reverse complement strand
ATCTTATTATTTTAGATTATAAAAGTGCGAAAAAATTTCAGGATATAATCCCAACTTTAAAGGGAGAACAATTTATACTAGAAGAAAAAACTGGTTCGGAAAAACTCCCTTTTCAGGAAGTAATAGCTAATCTCATTCGAAAATCTAAAATAAAAAATTTGGAATATAGTCATGTTTTTGAAGATATGGGAATAAAACACGTTACGCGTTATGCTGACAAAATTACCCCTGAAAGAGATACGTTTATTAAACTCCTAAAGGGTTTTTTGGAAATAAAGGTAATTAGTAGTAAAGAATTTAACGAATATATGAAGTTGTCAAATTTAAAAAATATAAAATGGTTAAAAATTAAATCAAAAATAAAAATGGGTTCTGCTCAGTATTCAACTTACGATTTTTATGTAAAGAATAATCATAATTTAATAACTGACGGCATCTTAAGTCATAATTCGTATGCCACAGATCTTCTGCAACACGGTGCAGATTTGAGAAGCGTCCAGGAAATGTTGGGGCATAAAAATATTGCAACCACTCAGATATATACTCACGTAACAAACTTTGGACTGAAACAAATACATGAAAAGTTTCATTCGGGAAATAAATAAAGAGTCTATAAAGTTATAAAGTTCATAAAGTTTATAAAGTCAATGAGAAACTTTTTTTTTAAATTTAGGTTTGAAATAATTCTTGTCGTTTTGATCTCTCTATATATTGGTTTTTTTTCATTCCTTCATATTGTCCGTCATGATAGTCTTCATTCAAATTATTATGACCTGGCACTGATGGACCAAACGGTTTACAACACTTATAGAGGAAGGATCTTGGAGTTGACCAATCCTGAGGGAATAAATAATTTCAGAAGAATGGCTATCCATAATGATATTATCTTAGCCCTTCTGGCACCATTCTATTTTATATTCTCCGGAGCTCAAACATTGGTTGTCATTCAAACGATAGTTATTGCCTTAGGTGCGATACCAATTTATCTGTTGGGTAAGATGATATTAAAATCAAAACCATTAGGCCTCACTTTTGCCTTTGCCTATTTAATGTATGCCCCTTTACAAAGAGCAGGTAATTTTGATTTTCACGCCGTCCTGCTGGCTGTCACCTTTTTACTGTTCATGTTCTATTTCTTTATAAGAAAAAAATATTGGATCTCATTTATCTTTTTTATCCTATCAATTTTTTCAAAAGAACAGATATCATTGACGGCCGGTTTTTTCGCCGCAATTATGACATTATCGGCTTACAAAAAAAACGATCGCAAGAAACTATTTTTTTCTATACTCATTTTTATAATAAGCGTAGTTTGGTTTCTTGCGTCTATCTGGTTGATCGCACCATACTTCAGAGGCGGACAACACTTTGCTTTATCCCGTTATAGCAGTCCTGGGGATGGTTCATTTGTGTACTTCAATTTAATTTTTAACTATGACAATTTAAGGTATTTATTTTTATTATTGTTTCCCCTAGGGTTTTTGTCGTTGTTTTCTCCGGGGTATTTGCTGATTGCTCTCCCTGAATTTATGGTGAATTTTTTGAGTAATCATTTACAGATGAGAGGAATAGATAACCACTACGCTGCCATAATCATACCGTTCGTTTTCATAAGTGCGATATTCGGTGTCAATGAGATTTTAAAAAGAAAAATACTAGATAGTAAAAAAATAATACTGATAATAATTATTTTTACTTTAGTAATGAGTTATTATAAAGGACTACTTCCCTACTCTAAAGATTCTTCGTTAAAATTATTTCTGACCCATAGATCCGAAATGGATAGTGTGAAGATATGGGAAGATAAATTGAGGGACGAAAATATTTCTGTTTCGGTCTCTGAGTCCTTGGGTGCCCATTTCAGTCAGCGAATAAAAATGTATCGTTTTTCCGAAACCTATAAATATGCTGACTATGCTTTGATCATGAGAAACGATATCTATAACGATTGGTTGGATAAAAAACAGGCAATAAAAGATTATGAAAAATTAAAAGCAGATAAAGGTTATAATATGATCTATAAAGATAATGAATTTGAGGTGTATAAAAAGAATTGACCTAATTAACCTAATTGATCTAATTATTCTAAATAAATCCCAATGTTCCAATTGGGCATTGAAAATTATTTAGGTTAATTAGAAATTAATAATTAGAAATTTTATTTATGATATCTATAATTATCCCCTTTTACAATGAATCTGAATCTTTACCTATTTTGACAGATCAATTGATAGACGTAATGAATAAGATAAAAAAAGAATACGAGATCATATTAATTGATGATGGGTCAACTGACGCTTATGCGTCTAAATTAATAATTAAAAGTGAAGAGTTAAAAATTATCAAACATAAGAAAAAGCTTGGAAAAGGCCGAGCCTTAAAAACAGGTTTGGAAAACTCCAAGGGCGACATCATAGTCTTCATGGATGCGGACCTACAAGATGACCCTAAAGATATTAGGAATTTTTTGAAAAAGATCGATGAAGGTCATGATTTTGTAAATGGAATAAGGGCTAATCGACAAGAAAGTATCATAGTTAAGACATATTCAAAGATCGCCTCATGGTTTCTACGGACATTCCTTCACTCTCCGTTCACTGATATAAACTGCGGCTTCAAAGCTTTCAAAAAAGAAGTTTTGAATGACTTCAGTTTTTACGGAAACAATTTCCGTTTCTTCCCACTGGCAGCCTATTTGAGCGGTAACAAAGTTTCTGAAATTGCTGTCATAAATAACAAAAGAAAATTTGGAAAAACAAAATTTGGAAAATCTAAAATATTTATAGGTATCCTTGATACATTGACTGCCTATTTTTTGTTTAAATTTTCTGAAAAACCACTTCACTTTTTTGGTATTATCGGAGCCATCCTATTCTTGGTTGGTTTTCTTGTGAGTCTATACTTAGCAATTGAAAGGATTTTTTTTGGTGTCCTATTGTACCAACGCCCTCTTCTTCAATTAGGAATTTTACTGATAATCATCGGCATACAAGTCGTGATGACAGGAATAATTGGGGAACTGGTAGTTTTTTTAAATAAAAAAACTAACAACTAATTATTAAAGATTAAATATTAATTTTTAAATAAACTGTTAAATGTTAAACAGTTAAACATAAAAACGTTTAATAATTAAATGTTTAATAATTATTTAACCTTTAAAATTTAAGAATTAATAATTAATTTATGAATCCAGTTCTTGCGCTAATTATTGCCAATGTTATTTGGGGTATGGCATCCCCGATTTTTAAATTTGCCCTTACCAACATCCCTCCTTTTACCTTGGCCTTTATCCGCTTTTTTTTTGCCGGTTTGATATTTCTACCTATAGCCTTAAATAAGTGGCAAAAGTTAACAACCAAACAGTGGATGGAAATTATTTTAGTCGGTTTTTTTGGTATCACAATAAATATTTCATTTTTCTTTTTAGGGCTTGCAAAAACGGAAAGTATTAATGTACCTATTATCGCCTCTTCCGGGCCGGTATTTATTTATCTATTGTCAATATTTTTTTTAAGGGAAAAGCCAAAATTAAGAGTTTTGTCAGGAATGTTGATCGCTTTGGCAGGAGTATTATTTATTATCTTATCTCCACTGATCTTGGATGGAAAAAGATTTGTTTTGGGGGCGATCGAAGGAAACCTTTTCATTTTAATTGCGACTTTTGGAAGTGTTTTGCAAACAATTTTTGGTCGGAATATTTTAAAAAAAATCAGTGCCATCCAGGTCGCAACAATAAATTTTTTGTTTGGAAGTTTGACATTCCTCCCCTTTATTCCAAATGAATTGGCAAATTGGGATATTTCGTTTCTTAATTTTGCCGGTTGGCTCGGGATAATATTCGGTGTATTTTTTTCTTCTGCCTTGGCATATTTTCTTTTTTACTATGGAATTTCAAAACTTAAGGCTCAAGACGTGGGGATCTTTACATATATTGATCCGCTGGCTGCAATTATCGTTGCCGCTCCCCTACTTCACGAATACCCCAATATGTTTTATATATTAGGGGGAATACTGATCTTTGGCGGAATTTATTTTGCCGAAGGAAGAATACATTGGCACCCGCTACACTGGTTGAGAAAATGATAAATTATAAATAACAAATGTTAAATGAATTATAAACATCAAATGTTTAAGTATTAAAACATTGATTATTTGTTATTCAATTGTTATTTGACATTTGTTATTTGTTATTAGTCATTCTTTGTTAAAATAAGGTATGTCCAAGATTTTGATCACCGGCGCTGGAGGCTACATTGGTTCGGTTTCAGCTGATCTATTTTTGAAGTCTGGCTATGAAGTGGTTGGGATAGATAATTTTACAACTGGTTATCGCGCCCCGTTTGAATATTTTAAAGGCAAATACGGCGATAAATTCCGCTTCTACGAGGGAGATCTAACAACCGACCTATCATCTGTCTTCGAAAAGGAATCCCAGACT
>JANLIS010000114.1 GCA_024653985.1 Candidatus Roizmanbacteria bacterium | reverse complement strand
GTGATCCTGACGGGATTCGAACCCGTGTTTTTAGCATGAGAAGCTAATGTCCTAGGCCACTAGACTACAGGACCAAACATTGACTTTTTACTCAAAATCTAGTACTATTTTAACATTAATCCCCTGAGTTACGAGGGGTTTTTTATTAGAATGACTAAAGTACAAATAACACAAAAAGGATTTAATGACCTTAAGATTGAACTTGAGGATCTGATAAAAAATAAAAAGCCAAAAGCAATTGATCGTTTAGGTAAAGCTAGGTCCATGGGAGATCTATCAGAAAACAGCGAATATACCGCCGCAAAAGAGGAGCTTGCCTTTGTTGAGGGAAGAGTCCAAGAGATTCAACAGGTTATTGATAATGCAGAGGTAACAAATAACAATAATGCCGGTGACTTTGTCCAGATCGGATCATCGGTTACAGTCGAACTTAACGGTAAAAATGATATCTTCCAGATAGTTGGAGAATTTGAGGCCGACCCGATGAACAAAAAACTTTCTCAAAATTCCCCCATCGGTCAAGCTTTATTCAATAAAAGGGTTGGAGACCTAGTTGATATAAATATCCCTGCTGGCAAAGTCCAGTATAAGATAGTCGGAATTAAATAATCTCCTGAATTTTCAATTTTCAGTTTTCAATTTACATTGAATTACACAATGATTCAATGTTTCAATTGAAAAATTGATCAAATGAAAATTTATTGAAAATTAATTGATACAATATACATATGATCTGGCCTGACCGTGAAGCAAAGAGATTAAAAGAAAGAAACTTACCCCTTGAATGGGCTGATGATATGAAAACTCCCTCGGGACGGATCCATGTTGGATCACTACGGGGAGTGATCGTCCATGATCTTATATATAAAGCCTTAAAAGATATCGGTGTTAAAACCAAATTCTCATATGTCTTCAATGACATGGACCCGATGGACGGAATGCCTGCTTATCTGGATAAAAATAAATGGGGTAAGTATATGGGCCAGCCATTATATAAGATCCCATCGCCGGAACCGGGGTTCAAATCTTTTGCTGACTATTTTGCTCAAGAATTTATCTCTGTCTTCAATTCAATAAATTGTCATCCGCAAATAATTTGGTCTTCGGAACTGCACCGCTCCGGAAAAATGAATGAAGTTATCAGACTTATCCTTGATAAAGCTGATGTTGTCCGGGACATATATAAAAAGGTTGTTAAAAAAGAAAGGTCTCCGGACTGGTATCCGTATAATCCTATCTGTGAAAAATGTGGAAAGATTGGTACGACCAAAGTTTTCAAATGGGATGGTAAATATGTTTATTACCGCTGTGAACCGAAAATGGTCGAGTGGGCCGAGGGCTGCGGTCATGAAGGACATGTTGAGCCTATCAATGAAAACGGAAAACTTGTCTGGAAATTAGATTGGCCAGCTCATTGGAAAGTAATTGGGATCACGGTGGAATCATCCGGTAAGGACCACATGTCAGCCGGCGGTTCTTATGATATGGGCGTTCACTTTTGTAAAGAGATATTGGGCACGGTTGCACCGGATGCGCTCGGTGGTTATGAATGGTTTACCATCGGAGGTAAAAAAATGTCTTCTTCAAAAGGCATCGGTTCATCAGCCAAAGAGGTCTCTCAAATTTTGCCACCTGAACTTCTCCGATTTCTATTGGTCAGAACACCAATAAAAACTCATCTTGATTTTGATCCGGTCGGGGATACTATCCCAAATCTTTTTGACGACTATGACCGTTGTTTGGATGCTTATTTTTTAAAACTTGAGAATAATCTTCCAAAGGATAAGGCCGGAGAAGTTGCAGCAGATTATGCAAGGATCATTGAACTTTCTGAGGTCAATCCGCTTCCAAATTCCAGACTTTATATCCCAAGGTTTAGAACGATCGCCAATTTACTGAAAACAAAAAATAATAATTTGACGGTTTTTTTTGAAACTCAAAAGAAGGATAAATTATCGATTGAAGAAAAGGCAATTTTGGAAGAGCGAATAAAATATGCAAATATCTATCTGGAAAAATATGTTCGTGAAGATGTCAATTCGAAAACCGTATCAAAAATCTTTGTTCCTTCTGAACTGCAAAAAAAATTCACACTACAATTAATTAATCAATTGGAGTGCCTGAAAAATAAGGATGACAAAAACGAAATTCAGCAGGTTGTTTTTGAGTGTATCAAGTCGGAGAGAATTAAACCAAAAAATGCTTTTGAAATAATTTACCAAACTTTAACAGGAAAATCGTTTGGGCCAAAAATCGGGGATTTGATCATAAACTTAGGGTTTGATAAAGCGATATCATTACTAAAAAATGTTGCTCAAAATAAAAAGTGAGAAAGATCTTAATTGCATCTACAAATCCGGGCAAGATCACTGAAATAAATGCCGGACTTCAAATACTAAAAGAGCTTGGTGTTAATATGCTTACATTAAGCGACGTGATAGTGGGGGAGGATCAGCCCGAAGAAAATGGAAAAACATTTCAGGAAAATGCTTTGATAAAAGCAAAATTTTATGCTCAGTTGACCGGACTACCGATCCTATCAGACGATGGAGGACTGGTCATCCCCTATCTTAATAATGAGCCGGGAGTCAGATCAAAACGTTGGTTAGGTTATGACACAAGCGACCAAAAACTTATAGACCATACACTGAAAAAATTACATGGAGCAAAAGGAAAAAATAGGTCGGCATATTTGGAGGTCTGCCTCTGTTTTTACGATCCGAAGACTGGGAAAACAATTTTTGAAAAGGAAAAAATAGCCGGACATATTTCTGAGGAGCCTACAAAAAAAAGGGTAGCCGGTTTCCCCTACCGTGCCCTATTGATAGTTGATAAATATAATAAATTCTATGACGAGCTGACAAAAGAAGAACACATGAAAGTTAACCACAGATTGAAAGCATTGAAAAGATTGGTTAAAAAAATTTCTAATTACTAATTAACCTAATTACTAAATAAAAACCAATCCCCAAGAATAAAAAATTAAGAAATTGGTGATTATTTAGGTTAATTAGAATAATTAGATCAATTAGGTTAATTTATTTGTTACAATGTTTTTATGTTATCTCTAGAATACATCCGCGCCAATAAGGAAAAAGTCATTCAAGCTGCTAAAAATAAAAATCGTCAGGTTGATATTGATACTATTTTGAAACTTGATGATCAAAGGCGGGAATTGATCCAAAAAGGTCAGGTCCTTCGGGAAGAAAGAAACAAAACCTCACACCAAAAACCTGATCAAAAGACCATCACCCGCGGTAAAGAGATCAAGGAAGAACTTAAAAAAATTGAGGGTTCTCTTACTAGCACATTGGTCAAATTAGACCAATTAGTCTCATATGTCCCAAACATTCCCTTGGACGAAGTTCCAATTGGAAAAGATGAAACCGGTAACGTTGAAGTAAAAAAATGGGGAAATATCCCGAAGTTCGATTTTGAACTAAAGTCGCATCTTGATCTTGGTTTGTCCCTTGATCTCTTTGACCTTGAACGCGGATCAAAAGTTTCTGGCTTCCGCGGATATTTTCTTAAAAATCAAGCCGCCCAATTACAGTTTGCAATTTTATTTTATGTATTTCAAAAATTGGTGAAAAAAGGATATACTCCGATGATCGCTCCATCAATCGTTAAAGGCTTTACTCTCTTTGGGTCAGGCCAATTTCCTTGGGGAGAACAAGAAGTGTACAAGTTAAACGATGAAGATGCCTATCTATCAGGAACTGCCGAAATTCCGATTACCTCATATTTTTCCGGGGAGATCCTAAATGAATCTGACCTGCCGAAAAAATTTGTCGCCTTTTCACCTTGTTTCAGGCGTGAGGCCGGTTCATACGGAAAGGATGTCAAGGGACTTTATCGGGTCCATGAATTCTGGAAGGTCGAGCAGGTGATAATTGCAAAAAATGATATTGAGGAATCAAAAAAACTTCATGAGGAACTGCAAAAAAATACTGAAGAGGTTATGGAGGATCTGAAGATCCCTTACAGAAGATTACTTATGTGCACCGGGGATATGGGTGAACCGCAGGTCTATAAATTTGATACGGAGATATGGATGCCATATAGAAACGGCTATGGAGAGATCGCTTCAAATTCTATCATGGGCGATTTTCAAACTCGCCGACTAAAGATCAAATATAGAAAAAAAGATAATACTACCGATCACTGCTATTCCCTAAATGATACTGCCATTCCTTCACCAAGAATTCTAATTGCGATTCTTGAAAATTATCAACAAAAGGACGGAAGCATTAAGATACCCGAGGTGCTACAACAGTTGGTAGGATTCAGAGAAATTAAGAACAAATAATCCAATACTACCAATGCCACCAATCCGACCAATAAATAATTTAATAAGCCAATGATTTAATTATTTTTTTATTTATTTATTTAATCATTCATTGGTAGTATTTGTAGTATTGGTTTATTGGTAGTATTTTTTTATGGTTTCGGTGTCGGAGTTGCCAGAGCAGAAGGACTACAGTTGGCAGTATTTTCAGTTCCCCGGACAAAGTATTCTTTTCTTCCGTAATAACAATTTTTTTCCACGACATTTTCCGGTTTTTCATACCATTTATTGCCGGTTCCATAATTTTTCAACAAATAGCTCATTACCCTGTTCCAAATTGGGGCAGCTCCCGTGACACCGGATGCCAAATACGGATTCATTGGTGAGTTGTCATTGTTTCCCACCCAGACGACCACTAAAAATTCCGGTGTATATCCGATTGTCCAGTTATCTTTTTTCTCATTGGTCGTTCCCGTTTTTACGGCAACTTTATATCCTGGAATTTCAAGGGCGCTCCCTGGTCCAAAGGCAAAGGTTCTGGCAAAATTATCGGAAAGAATATCACTGATGATATAAGCGATCGCCGGGTCTATCTCTTTTATTTTGAATGGTGAAGTCTCACGTAATGTGTTGCCTTCATTATCTTCAATCTTTGTAAAGTAATTTACCGGCATTTTATATCCCTGATTAGCAAGGACTCCGAAAGCTTCGGCCATATCGACCATAGTCACTTCTCCCCCACCCAAGGTCAGTGACAATCCGTATCGTGATTTATCGTTCCATGTACTAATGCCCATTTTTGTGGCAAAATCAATGAAATTATTTACTCCGAGATTATTCAAGGTTCTGACGGCGGTAATATTGTACGAGTTGGCCAGTGCGTAACGCAGAGGTACTTTACCGTGCGATTTATTATCATAATTTACCGGTTTATATGATTCCGATCCGGCAATGTTAAATACGACCGGTGAATCATCAAGGATCGATGCAGCTGTATAGCCTTTTTGCAAAGCAAGGGCGTACATGATCGGTTTGATTGAGCTTCCTGGTTGTCGTAAGGCTGTTGTAACATTAAAAGCCCCTGATGGCTGGTTAAAATAGTCTGACGAACCTACCATCGCCAATATCTCTCCGGTTGATGGACGGGTAATCAAAATTGCCCCGTTGGTAACATTCAGATAGCTTACCTTTTCAAGCTCTTCCCTAAGTATCTTTTCACTTTCTACCTGTATTTTATAATCCAAGGTTGTCTCTACTTTCAGTCCGCCTTCCTCAACAGTTTTGATTCCATAATAATTTTCAAGCTGATTTTTGGTATAGAATACAAAATGGGGAGCACGAATGGCTGTTTTTGGCGGGAGAACATCAATTTTTATTTCTTCACTTTTTAATTTTTGATCTTCGGTGATGAAACCTTGATTTCTCATTGACCTTAAAACTTCATTTCTTCTAACTAAAGCCGCTTCAGGATTAATGTAGGGCGAATATAAAGATGGTGCCTGCGGTAATCCGGCTAATAAGGCCGCTTCTTCCAATGTCAGGTCTTTGGCTTTTTTTCCAAAATATATTTTTGAAGCTTCTTCAATACCGTAAGAAGATCCTCCGTAGGGGACTTGATTTAGATACATTTCCAAAATTTTATCTTTTGAGTAAATTTTTTCTGTCCATAAGGCCAATATTACTTCTTTGATTTTTCTGCTTATCGTTCTTTCCGGGGTCAATAAAGCTGTTTTTACTAGTTGTTGAGTAATGGTTGAACCTCCCTGCAAGTTTTTGTTGATGACCATTTCCTTGATCGCTCTTACCATTCCTGAAAAAATCGCCACTCCCTGATGATTATAAAAATCCTTATCTTCAATAGAGATCGTTGCTTGGGCAACGTATTTAGGCAGTTTTTTTAAATTTATCGGGGTTCGGTTCTGTTCCCGATAAATTTCATAGAGCAAGGTATTGTTCCGGTCATAGATATGGGTAGATAAAGGATAATTTACTTTGCCGATATTGTATGGAGAAGGAAGTTCCTTTATAAAAAAATATGATTGAAAGATGGAAACGGCGATCAAGGTAATAAAACTGCCAAGCAAAAAATACTTTAACTTTTCAGACGGGAAACTAAAAGAAAATTTTGGTTTCGGCAGATTGATCTTTGGCAATTTTACCTTCGGAAAATGAATTTTCGGTAATTGAACCGGTTTTATCTTTATTGTTGATAATTTTTGCGAGATTATCAAAATTATTTTTATGATAGGTTTTATCGTTAGCTTTTGAATTATCTCACCTATAAAAATGAAGAAACTTGCTATGTAGTATAGTACCTGGCTTGAATTCATGAGGCCAATTTTAACATATATTATAGGTTTATTCAACCATAAATATACTCTATATTTTTGTTAGTTTAGCAGTTACCACCAACCTTTCTAGCCACGTACCGGGAGGTTCACATGTGATCAAAGTCAAATATGAATCATCTTTTTTTTGGTCCAATACCGAGATATCTTTCGGCTTGACGATAAATAAAGTTGATACCTCATATTGATACTCAAACTCGCCGACATTTATATATATCTTGTCCCCTTTCTCAAGCGAAGAAAGATATGTAAAGATCGTTTTATAGTCTTTTGGATTATATAGCTGCGGTAAGGTAGAATGGCCAAAAATTGCTACATTTCCATATTCCCCCGGTAGAGACTTGGGAAGATAGTGCACCAAGCTCTTTGCTAGATCTTCTCCGCCGACAACCACTTTGGCCTTTTTGATATTAAGTTTTGGGATAGACAGAGTGTATTCTTTGACCGATAACCCTGACATTTGACTGGACTGCGGGGAAGCTGGAAACCAAATACTGGCTTGGGTATAGTCACGTAGGTTGTTGGAAAAGATGTTAAACGCTCCCAACACGGAATTTGCTTCCTTTAAAGATGATTCGGAACTACTGGCTGCGATCGGTACATTGATATTCTTTTTTAAGAATAGGCTTGAGTAGATAGAAAACGACACGATGGGATAAAACGACCAAAACAAAAGAAAGGCCCCTGCTATCAAAAAGATATAAGAAAAAATATTGACGGTCTTTTTCTTGCCATAATAGTGTTTCTTTTTTAAATAAACGTGAAGGGCCATATTTATAGACTAGAGTTTACCAGAATAATATTTTTTACAAAAAAAGGCATATAGTTTTTGAAGATCGGTAAGGGTTCACTTATGTCCAGATTATATCCCTCGATCTTATACTGACTCTTTAATAGCTCTTTAATATCTGATTCTTTTTTTCCAAGGAGGCTTTTTTTGATATCATCAGTTGATATTTTGATCGCTGCCTTTGCCTTCACTTTTGCATCAATTGCTAAAGCGTCATCCTTTTTGCTTATTTTGTTTGTCGTATAAGAAATATTTGACTTTTCCAAACTATAATCGTTTTTGACGTCTGGTTCAAGCAAATCCGAAACCTTATCTATAAATAATTTTTTACTGTAAAGATATTGGGTTGTATCAACCGTTGCTGAGAGGGTCAATTTGCTACTTTCCTCACCGATCTCTTTTGAAAAATTAATTTTATTAAAATCTGTCTCTGATAATGATGAGGCGATTGCTTCATCTGTTTCAATCTTAATTGAGGGGATCTTATTTTTTGCCTTATTCAAAACAGCTGTCTTCAGCTCATCCTGATCTTTTTTGGAAACGGTCTGGATCTGTTTCTTACTGCCTCCGGAAAAGGCAGAGTCGTTGACTGCAAAATATGTTGCAGACGATAGTCCGTCAAAAGTAAATCTTTGGCTTTTTGATAGGTTACTTTCCGGACCTATCTGACTTGCTGTAACATTACCAGCAGTTTTTCCAGGTAGTTTTGCCGATCCGTCAGCGGTCAAACTTGAGGAGGCAACCTTCACATCGGCATCAAGAACGAACTCTAATTTTGAATTCTGCAGAACGGTCCCTTTGGCGAAGGTTCTTTCCTTTTCATCAAAGTTATGAATGGTTATCGACCCGTGAGCTTTGTCACCGATATCCTGTTTTCCGGTTGTATTTGCCGTTTCGGAAAAATCGGCCGATGCGCTGGCCAGCCTGTAATCGATATCCAGTTTTACATTTTTTTCCAGTAACTGGGTCGGCAGATAAACCGTCAAATTAACTTTATGGAAAAAATATTCATTGACGAATAGTCCCATGGCAATGATCAAGATCCCAACGATCATAAATATTTTTCCTGATAGATCAAACTTAAATTTTCCTTGTTTTTTCATCGGAAGAACGGCCAACATCTTATGACCTAGTTCTTTAAATTTGTGCTTCCAATTTGGTGCTGTAATAAAATTCTTTTCCGCTTCCACGATATCTTCATTTATCAAAAAACCAAAATTCTCTTGACTCGGACTTTCTTCTTCTACTTTTACGGGTGACCTATCTTTTATCTGTTCTCCGAAAATATCCATCAGACCATTGATCACCTCATCCTCCGACAGGATATCAACCTTTGGAATTTGAACAAAAAAATCGCTGCTCCAACGGTGACTCAAGATCTTGGTCGCCGTATCATCAAGATTGTCCGAATCATATAAAATGATACGAGCCGGCAACATGGATCTTTTCTTGACCTCTTCAAAACCTTCAGTCAGGTCGGCAATAATATCACCTGTCCTACCTAATATATTTTTTGATTCAATTTTACCGCCCTTGTAGGTAAATATTCCAACTTGGGTTTTGTCTATTTCAACCAGAATGGCCGTCAAAGATGAACTATCTCCCGTTTGTAAGAAATGACTCATTGCTTCAAAACATTCAATATATCCCATCGGTTGAAGGTCTAAGGCTTTTATCAAGTGTTTGATCTTTTGCAGATAAACTTGTTTGATATCCCCTATTTTTGTATCGACCAAGTGAGAATAAACAAAGATAATAGTTTTTTTTATTTCAAGATCAAGATTTTTTTCCAATTTATATAAGGCTTCGTCAACATCATTGGTAAGATTTTCCCAGCTATTTGTATAGTTAAATTTTTCCCGATCAACCAGTTCCAAGCGACCATTTTCCTTTAAAAAGATCATCACAATACCCTGATCTTCTTTCAGAAATATTCCTAAATAAAATTCTTTGTTTTTCTTACCTGAAAAAAATGGAAAGTTCATAAGTTTAATTACTAATATTATACTTCGTAAATACTTGGTCTACTCCTTTTTTTGCCTCTGACAATGCTTCATTATATGAAACCCCTAAAATGGTGCTGTTGATGGCATTCTCCAGATATTTTATTATCTCATCATTCAGACCGTTATCCATAGTCCTGGAAACGATCGGCAGTGAGATAAGACTGTTCGCCTGTTTCATAACAGCTCCAAGATAGGGATCCTGCACTAAGAGCGGCGCCAGATCAACCCGTGAATACGGTTCTCCGAAAGGCTTGATCTTGCTTTGAATTTCATATAATTTGGTCATATTTTCTTTCTCCGTCAAAAACTTCAGAAATTTCCAGGCTTCGAGCTGATTACTGCTAAACCTTGACACGCCCTCAACCCAATAGGTGGCCAGAGATATCAAAGGTGTACCGGGAACAACGGGGACTGGAACGACTTTAATATCTATATCGGGATTGGCTGCTTTAATGGTCAGAACTTCCCATGAAGGAACGATGATTATGGCCACTTTTTCCTGAATAAAAGCGGTTGTTGAGTTGCTCATCTCTTCTGTCCAATAACCCTGAGGCGGTTCGCTGAATTTTCTGTAAATTTCCAATGCCCCGGCCGATTCTTCCTGATCTAACTTATTTAATGACCCACCATTTTGAAGAAGTAATAATCCAAAGATATCGGAAAAATGATCAACATTGGATGCTGTGCCCATAGCGATCCCTGATGTGATCAAACTTCCGGACTGATTTTTTACCGTTAACTTTGGAACGATCTGAGTAATATCATCCCAAGTAGTCGGAACCGTCGAAATTCCAGCTTTCTTAAAAAGGCTTTCGTTATAAACCAAGACCAATCCATCAACTTCCAAAGGCAGTCCGTAATAATAATTACCGACCTTCAAATCTTTTTTATGGATAGGATAAAATGTCTTATCAAATTCATCACCGCTCATGACTGTTGGCGGAAGGGGGGCAACGATATCTTTTATTTCCGGCAACCAAGTATTGTGAAACCGAAAGATATCAGGCTTCGCAATTCCACCCTGAGTTGTTCCTTCGGTTTTACTCCGACTGACTAATTTTTCCCGGTAGCTCTGGGGGTTCATTTTTTGATAATCTATCTTCACATTTGGATTTTTTTGCTGATAGGCGGCAATCAACGGTTCCATCACTTGACTTTCCTCCCATAATCCCCAATAAACCAGACTGACCGCCTTGTTGCTTGGCTTGCTGAAAAATACAGCCTTGATTATTAAAATGAATACGATTAAAAAAACAACCGCCCCACCGATAATGAACATATTCTGATTATTGCTTTCCTGGTAAACAGGTGGCTGCTGATCGTCCGGCGGAGGCAGTTCAACATTTGGGGTTGTCATATCCTGAGGAGCTTCCTCAACCACAGGTTCTTCTGT
>JANLIS010000056.1 GCA_024653985.1 Candidatus Roizmanbacteria bacterium | reverse complement strand
CCGATCTGCTTGCGTATGTTCATAAAATTACTAATTAACCTAATTACCCTAATTGATCTAAAAAATACCCAATAACCAATATTCCCAATTTAGGATTTAGTCATTATTTAGGTTAATTAGATCAATTAAAAATTAGAAATTTATAATAGTATACTTGCTTCTCTTTCTGGACTCACTGACACGATACCTATTTTAACATCAAGATTTTTTTGAATGAACTGGACGTATTTCTGACAATTTTTTGGTAATTTTTTAAAAGACTTTATCATTGTTATATCTTCCTTCCAACCTGGGAAAGTTTTATAAATAGGAGTCAGTTTTTCCAACTCCAAATATCCGCATTGACTAAATTCGATCTTTTTACCATTTAATTTGTAACCAACACATGCTTTGATCTGTGACATGCCAGATAAGATATCAATCTTTGTTATTGCAATTCGGTTGATCGAGGAAAGTTGACATGCAAATTTAACGGCTGGCAGGTCTAACCAACCAACTCGACGCGGTCGTCCAGTTGTTGTTCCATATTCATATCCTCTCTCTCTGATACCTTCGGCTGTTTTATCAAATAATTCCGTGGGAAGCGGTCCTCCGCCAACCCTTGAAGTATAAGCTTTAACTATTCCCCAAATTTCATCTATTTTTTTTGATGGAACACCACTACCTATATTGACGCCTCCCTCAATTACATTTGAAGCGGTAACAAAAGGATACAAACCAAAGCTATTATCCAGCATTACACCATGCGCACCTTCAAGAAGAATATATTTTTTTTGTTTTATAGCCTTTTGAAATAATGCAAAAGTGTCCCCGACCATAGGACGGATCTTTTCTGCCAATTTCTTAAAGACCGTATAATAATCTTCCGGTTTTATCGGGGCAACACCGAAAGCTACTAATATTTTATTTTTTATTTCAGCCTGAAATTTGAACTTTTCTATAAATAAAGGCCAATTTAAAAGTTCGTATATCCTGATCCCGTTATAGCTGACCTTATCAGCATAAACCGGTCCGATCCCCCTTTTTGTCGTTCCCAATTTATTTTTTCCCCGGGCATTTTCATATGCCTGATCAAGCTCCTTATGATATGGCATAATCAAATGACAGCGTGGAGAAATCATTAACTTCTTTTTTAAATTAATCCCCATCTTTTCAAAAATGGCAATTTCTTCCATAAGAACATCTGGGTCGATCACGGTTCCGTCTGCTATCACAACTGTCGGTTTTTTTTGCAAGATTCCTGAAGGGATCAAATGAAAAGGAAATTTTTTTCCGTTTATGACAACAGTGTGTCCGGCATTATTTCCTCCATGAAAGCGTACTACCAGATCAGCTTTTGCAGCCATCATGTCGACTATCTTACCCTTTCCTTCATCCCCCCACTGGCTACCGATAACAAGCTGGATCATAAAAAATATAAAAAATAATATTTTTGACCGTCCTAATATTATCAATAACTGATAGAATTAGTCAAGAGAAAAAAACTTAAATTGACCTAATTAACCTAATTGATCTAATTATTCTAAATAAATCCTAATTTCCAAATTAGACATTGGTTATTATTTAGGTCAATTAGAATAATTAGAAATTAGAAATTTAACGATGATTTTTATATACTTAATTACTCTAGTCATTATTTTAGTAGTCTTTCTCTTCTCCTCCAAAACCCTCTCTCCAATCCCCTATTTCCCCTCTCAACCAGTTGATATGCCTCTAATAGTTAAAACGCTTAAACTGAAAAATAACCAAACGGTCATTGATCTGGGGGCTGGAGATGGAATTGTGATATTTAGTGCCGCTCAACAATCTTATAAACAAAAATTAGGCACAAAGTTTGTAGCCGTTGAAATAAATCCTATCTTAATATTAATTCTCCATCTCCGTCGTCTATTTCATCCAAACAAAAAAAATATTAAAATCGTCCGTGACGATATTTTTAAAATGAATTTTGATAAACTTTTAACTTTTCACTCTTCACTCTTAACTTTTTACCTATATATTTCCCCATGGTATCTAGAGAAAACAGTTAAAAATTTAAAGTTAAAGATTAAAAAATTTGGCGTTGTAAGTTATATGTATCCTTTGAAAGATAAGACTGTCTTCGCTAAAGTTTTGGCGGTTAAAGGAAAAAATAAAATTTTTGTTTATAGTTAATTTATGCCAGCCTATTCTAACCTCGGAGGTTAGAAACGGGTGGCAGGAGTAATCTAAAACGCAAGTATTTTAAAAATTTCCAAAGGTTTTTTGGTAATATAATCTACACCAGCTTTTTCCAAGGCCTCAATCGTATGCAATCCCCAAGAAACACCTATGATCTTTATTCCTGTTTTTTTACACGCCTCAACGTCGCGGATCTCATCGCCAACATAAATTACTTCAGACCTATCCAATTCAAAATCATCAAGAAACTTCCCAAGGTAACGTGCCTTACCAAAAAGATCGGTTTTTCCGTGGACAAAATCAAAAATATCAAGATCATTGTGTTTTATAAATTGATTAATGTTCTCAATCCTGTTTGAAGAGATGATCGCCAGTTTGTAACCTTTTTTCTTGAGAGCAAATAGAAATTGTTTTACCCCAGGGAAAAATTTTATCCTAGGCATTTCTTTTTCTAGTTCCACCTGCATGTCCTTTATCATGCTGACCACATATGGCAATTTTAACCAAGCTCTTTTAAAACTTCCCTTTAATAGTTCCTGATAGCTTTTTGACCTTATTTCCTTAATTATTTCCTTATCACTCAGATCGTCTATTTTAATCAGTTTGGCAATTTCTAAAAATTTTTTGAAACTAAATGGCAACGTATCGGCGATTGTTCCGTCAAAATCGAATATGACATACTTTATGTTTTTCATTAAGGACTGTCCTTAGGAAAAGGACAGTCCTTATTATATAATAAAGGATGCCAATCTTACTTAACTTAGATTATTTATTGACCAATCTATTTAGCAAAATAATTCCCCATAATATTTTTTTTGATTATCTTTTTTCTTTTTTTTCTTTGAAGGGATCCTCTATTTTTATTTGGATCCTGGTAATTGTCTTGGTAGTCATTTTGGAAGAGAGAAAAAATCCCGGGATTACCAAACAGGATAAAAGGTTTATTATTTTTTTTTCTGCTTCTTTTTTACTGACTTTTCTTTTGTCTGATTTTGTTTTAAAAAATATTTTTCAACGTATTCGCCCTTTTCTAGATACTAAATACTTAATACTAAATACTTTTATTTGTCCCAATGACTTTTCCTTTCCTTCTGCTCACGCTGCAACTGCTTTTGCCGCAGCCGGTGTTCTTACCTATTTTGATAAAAAAAGAAGCTGGTTCTACTATTTAGTGGCGATCCTAATTTCATATTCACGGATATATCTGGGTTGTCATTATTTTTTTGATGTTATTATTGGAACAGTTATCGGTTATTTAATAAGTAAACTATTTTTACGTTTAATATCTAAATTTAACTACTAATTTTTCACTTTTAATTTGTTATTTCTATCCTCCCCCTATACATCCCCATTCCGCAGGAAAAGTTGATGAATCCGGTATCGGCTGGCGTAAATTCAAAAATATTTTCTCCGGTTTTTAAGGCTTTGGAAATGCTTAAAGAAGGAACAACAAAGTAACCCTGACATCCAAAAACATTCTTTCCATTGACGATCCATTTAACCGGAATTCCTTTTTTGACGGAAAAATAATTCGGCATATAACCAGAAGCAACCACATCCATATTGATAATTTGTTTTCCATTTTCTATTTTTACATCCGTATAAGCCCCCTTATTGATTTTATTAAAACCGAAATTAACACCGTAAATGGAAAGAAAATTACTGGCATAGTAAAGACCTAAAATCAAAACCCCAACGCCGACGGTTTTCATAAAATATTGGTAAATCGTGCTTTTTAATATACTTCTTAAGGAACCAATGAACAGAATAGCCGGAGCGGTTCCAATGGCAAAAACAACCATTGTCAAAGCGCTTTGCCATGGCGAAGCTAAACCCAATGCATAAACTTGGGTTGCTTGAGTAAATCCGCAAGGCAAAAAATAAGTGATCATCCCCAAGAAAAATGCTGATCTGTGAGGATCTTTTATCAATGAATGTTCCAATTTTCTAAAAATATTTGAGGTAATACCAAAAGGAATAATTGAAGCAAAAGAAAGTATCTTTAGCATATCGAGGCCAAGAAGGATCATAAAAATAGCAGCCAATAATGTTAACCCTGTTCCAAATTTTAAATTGGTAATGATCACACTACCGACTATCCCTGCTAAAAACCCAAAGAATCCATAAGATATTATTCTGCCAAAACTAAAATATACCGCTTGTTTTAAATTGTTGGTTTTTTTACCTATTGTTGATAAAAACAATGCTCCAGAAGTTGCCATACAGGTAGAAATTGAGGCAACTAACCCCAAAAATAAAACAGTCAATAAATTTAGGTTACCTGTTAAGTTTATGCTGGGAATAATATTTATTTCTTTAGCAATCATATATACCAATCCCAAGCCGACCGTAATCAAGGAGGCCTCCAAAATTTTCTTACCAATTGGTTCATTAGCTTCATCATCGTCTTCCCTACTCCCTATCTCGTATCCAAATGACTGGATCTTCTTATTCACAGCTTCCTGATCCAAATGGCCGGTAAAATAGACCTCTGCTTCTTGCTTTTGAAAGCTTGGTCGAACAACCGATACATTAGACATCTCTTTAAATTTATCCGTGATCAAAACTTCACAAGAGGGACAATGCATACCTTTTATGTAAAGTGTTTTTTTATTAAGTTTTGCCATAATTTAAAATTAAATCATTTATTTTCAATAAAATCAACAATCTTTTCTTCGTCAAATTTCTCTAAAATCTCTCTCTT
>JANLIS010000049.1 GCA_024653985.1 Candidatus Roizmanbacteria bacterium | reverse complement strand
ATTTTTATCGGTTTTTTCTTGTAAGAGCGTATCATACGCCCAGATTATATAGAATGAACTTAATTTTTTCAATGATAAATTGATGTTAGGAAATATTTTGTTTATTTTGTTATTATTTACAAAATGTTAGAATCAGAAGAATATAGCACTCATCCAGTTACTGGTGTAAACGGCGGTAATATCTATCGTAATGGAGCTTGTGTTAATGAAGTCGCAGAAACAAAAAGGATAGATGGGGGTGATCTAATAACTCAATGGTATTGTATTGCTTTTGGGGGAATTTGTAATTTTAAGATTAAAACAGGAGACTGTAAACATAAAAGCTTTTCACCTTTCAAAAGAAAACTTGGACCAAGAGCAACCTTCGGAGTAAAATATGCAATACGTTCTAAAACATAATGTCGCACTCTGACTTATGCGCGCCCAGGGAGAATCGAACTCCCCTCTGTTCCGTGACAGGGAACTATTCTAACCGATGAACTATGAGCGCAACAATCAATATGATATCAAATCATGTCACTTTTTACAAAATAAAAAAGACTTTAAATCCGCCTAAATTTTCTTCTTTGTAGATCACAAACATAAAACTGTAAGTATAAATGTTGCTTTCCTTTCGAACCAAGTCCTTCTAACATCAAATGTTCATGACTGTCGAAATTTCAAGAAATGTCTAAAGTGTTTCAAACTGTAGTCAAATTCAAGCAGGTTTAAAATCTTGATTACATTATATCATGGAAAATATCAAAATGCAACAACAATAATAATTGTTTAACTGTTTTTGCTATTCTGTTATAATGTTTCTGTTACCAATTTACTTATAAATAAATATGTTTATCACACTAGGTTTGCTGGGAGTTTTAGTCGTGTATTTGATAGCTCAATACAATGGCTTCGTCGTTTTGAAAACACGGATCCTGGAAGCCCTTTCCGGTATTGATGTTCAATTAAAAAGACGTGCTGACCTTATTCCAAATGTTGTCGAAACGATAAAAGGTTATGCAAAACATGAAAAAAGCGTTTTTACAGAAGTTACAAAGGCCAGATCAGCATTAATGGGAGCCAAATCTTTAAGTGAAAAAGCCGAAGCAGATAACATGCTAAGCGGAGCTTTGAAATCATTATTTGCTGTTGCTGAAGCATATCCTGACCTGAAGGCAAACACCAATTTTCAGGATCTGCAAAGACAGTTAGAAGACACAGAAGATAAGGTTGCCTATTCAAGACAGTTCTATAATTCAAATGTCTTGGATTTTAACACCAAGGTTCAGATGTTTCCGTCAAACTTGATTGCTAATGTTTTTGCTTTTAAGGCTTTTGAATTTTTTGAAGCTGAAGAAGAAGCGAAGAAAAGCGTCAAAGTGAAGTTTGACTAAATTTCTAATTACTAATTTCTAATTGATCTAATTAATGACCAGTGTTTTCTTTGGGATTTATTTAGAAATTAGGTTAATTAGGTCAATTTTTTAAGATGACTGTTTACAATCAAATTTCCGAAAACAAAGTAAAGACATTTTTGATAATGTTTTTCTTTATCCTAATTTTTTCTTCGTTTTTCTTTTTATTGGGAAAATATTTTGACTCACCTTGGGGTTATTTTTTCTTAGGGCTATTCATTTCTTCAATATCATCCGTTGGGAGTTATTTTTATGGAGATAAGTTGGTTTTACTGACAACCGGAGCAAAACCTGCTGATAAAAAGACCTATTTTAATTTTTATACAGTTGCCGAAAATCTTAGCGTCGCCGCCGGTCTGCCTAAACCAACTCTCTATGTCATTGATGATCCGTCTCCTAACGCCTTTGCGACTGGTCGAGATCCGGCGCACGCCATAGTTTGTGCGACTACAGGACTGCTGCAAATGATGGATCGGACCGAACTTGAAGGTGTGATTGCACATGAAATGAGCCATATAAAAAACTTTGATATTTTACTTGCTTCAATTGTTGCCGTCTTGGTTGGAACTTTAGCTTTGGTCTCTGACTGGGTTATAAGGAGTATGTGGTGGAACCGCAGATCGGATAGTGATAGCCGTAGTAACCGTAATCCAATATTTTTTGTTTTGCTTGTGATCTCTTTGATATTAACGCCTATTATCGCCACGATAATCCAATTGGCAATTTCCAGAAGGCGCGAGTATTTGGCTGATGCGTCTGCATCTTTATTGACCCGTTATCCTGAGGGATTAGCCCGAGCTTTAGAAAAATTGAAGCAAAATTCTCAACCGTTAAATCAAGCAACATCCTCAACGGCTCACCTCTTTATTGATAATCCTTTTAAGAAGAAAAGTGCCTCTTTTTTTGTAAATTTGTTTTCTACCCATCCGCCCATTGAAGATAGAATAAGGATTTTGAAGAGCATGTAGGATCAAATAAATGATAAAATGTCCTAATGAAGAATATTCTAATTATTTTAGTTTGTAAAATAATCGGTTGGATAAGTCGGATCTTCAATCTTGGTTCAGGGTCAACTTGGCCAGGTCATATAGCATTAAGTCTTAATAAAAAATTTATCAGACAGGTAATTAACGGCAATAGCCATCTTAAAATTATCATTATTGCCGGAACTAACGGAAAAACTACTTCGACAGCTTTGTTAAGGCATCTGCTGGAAAAGTCAGGTCACAGGGTCTTTACAAACAGTGAGGGAGCCAATCTTTTAAATGGAGTCGCCTCATCCATCATCAAAAATAGTAACTATGTTTCAAAATTAAACTTCGATTATGTAATTTTTGAAAGTGATGAACTTAATCTTCCAATACTTCTTAAGGAGATATCTCCTGACAAGATACTGATCCTAAACTTGTTTCGTGATCAGTTGGATCGCTACGGAGAAGTAAACAGTATCGCACTGAAGTGGTTGGAGTCATTAAAGACTATAGATAGCAGGACAGAAGTTTTTATAAATGGAGATGACCCCCAGCTTTATCATATTGGAACAATGCTTTCTGGAAAAGTGAAATATTTTGGGATTGAAAAAAAGCTGATGAAACTGAAGTATGTTCCAAACGATGTTGACTCAATTTACTGTCCTGTCTGTTTGTCGTTATTAAAATATGATCAATTGTCGTATGCTCACCTGGGCGATTTTTATTGTGGCAACTGTCAGTTTAAAAGGGGGGAAGTAAATGATTTTTCAAATATTAAAATTCACTATCCTATGAGTGGCCTTTATAATGTATATAATACAAATGCGATTTTGCTTTTATTAAAATCCCTCAACATTGTCATTCCCGCGAAGGCGGGAATCCAGAACAAATGGCTTTCTGAATTTACTCCTTCCTTTGGAAGACAAGAAGAGATCATTTATAAAAAACGTAGGGTATTTATCCTCCTCTCAAAGAATCCTGCTGGCTTCAATCAGTCTATTCAGACCGTTTATGAAATGGTAAAAAATAAAAAAGCTAATTTCCTTATTATTTTAAATAACAGGATCCCTGATGGGCTGGACGTTTCTTGGATATGGGATGTTAATTTCAAACCGATCCTTGATGTAGCCAATAATATCTATGTGGCCGGTGACCGGGTTTACGACATGAACTTGAGATTAAGATACGAGGGTTCAAAAAACAACATTGACACTTTTGTAGACCTACCTAAGGCAGTTGATGCAATCGTAAAAAAAACCAAGAAGGGTGAAAAATTTTATATTTTACCAACTTATTCAGCCATGCTTGAGGTAAGAAAGATTTTGTTAGGACGTAAATTATTATGAATATTATTACCAATCCGACCAATACTACCAATAAGCCAATAAATGATTTAATAAACCAATAATTTAATTATTTAATCATTTTGATTATTTGTTTTTATTCATTGGTAATATTTGTTTATTTGTAGTATTGGTAGTATTAAACAATATGAATATCAATATCGGTTGGCTTTATCCGGACCTGATGAACACTTACGGTGACCGTGGAAATATAATAGCCCTAGGTTATTGGTTAAAAAAGATGGGTATAGAACCTGTTATTAATAAAATCTCCGTCAATGAACCCGCCGATTTGATCCCTAAAATGGATATCATCTTTATGGGCGGAGCCCAGGACAAACAACAAGAAATAGTAAACAAGGACCTAAAAAATAATAAAGGAAAATATTTGAAAGAGGCGATAATTTCAGGAATTCCCGGTTTATACGTATGTGGCGCTTATCAATTTTTAGGTAAATATTACAAAGAGGCTGATGGAAATATAATTGATGGTATCGGAATATTTGATGTCTACACAGAAAGCCCTGGAATGAATATCCCTCGCTGCATCGGAAATATTGTTATTGAATCAAAATTATTTTCTGGAACACAACTTTTAGGTTTTGAAAATCATGGTGGACGAACATATTTGGCAGACAAAAAACAGGCTTTTGCAAATATTATAAAAGGTAACGGTAATAACGGTGAGGACGGAACTGAAGGTTTTTTTTATAAAAACAGCATTGGTTCATACATGCATGGTCCGATCCTTCCAAAAAATCCCGAGGTGGCACTTTTCCTTATTAAAAAAGCAGTAGATAGAAAATATGGAAAGAGCGTTAAATTAAAAAAATTAAATGACAAATGGGAGAATAAGGCGAGAGAATTTGTTTTAAGTAATCTATAATTGACCTAATTAACCTAATTGATCTAATTTCTAAATAATTCCCAAATCCCAATTGGAGCTTAGTGATTTTTTAGGTCAATTAGAATAATTAGAAATTAGAAATTCCATATATGTCATTTGTTCACCTACACGTCCACACTGGTTACTCGCTTCTCGACGGCATGTGTCGTATCGACGATCTTTTGGATAAAGCTATTGCTGAAAAAATGCCGGCGGTTGCGATCACCGATCATGGAGCCCTATACGGTGCTTTTAAATTTTTTGTCAAAGCACAAGAAAAGGGGATAAAACCCATTATTGGTGTCGAAACCTACAAAGCCAAAAATTCCCGATTAGATAAACAGGCCGGAGTAGATCGCGATCAATATCATCTGGTACTGCTTGCAAAAAATCTGACCGGCTATCAAAATCTTCTAAAGATCGTCACTAACGCTTTCCTTGAAGGTTTCTACTACAAGCCCAGAATTGACTTTGAAATCTTGGAAAAATATCACGAGGGAGTGATCGCACTATCTGCTTGTCTAAACGGTGAAATCCCATCTTTGATCTTAGATAATCAAACAAAACAGGCTGAGATAATTTTGGAAAAATATTTAAAGATCTTTAAAGATGACTTCTATTTAGAAATCCAAAGACATCATGGAATCGAGGAACTTGATAGGGTTAATAAGGAGCTCGTCAGACTTTCCCGAAAATTTGGAGTGCCTCTAGTTGCTACAAATGATGTCCACTATTTGGAAAAGGAGGATGCCTATGCCCAAGAAGTTCTACTCTGTATTCAAACCCAAAGAACCATGGTTGAAAAAAACCGTCCAATGTCAATGATCAACGTTCCAGACTATTATTTTAAATCAACGGCTGAAATGAAGGGAACTTTTATTGACCTCCCTGAAGCGATAGAGAACACAGTTAAAATTGCTGAAAAATGCAATGTTGAGATTCCTAATGGAAAGTGGATCTTGCCTAAATTTGAAACCCCAAAAGACATGTCCGTCGCAGAATTTTTAAATCAAATGGTTGAGGAGAGAAAAAAACGTGTAGAGACGTACGAACAAAAGATGATCAACTCAAGAATTAAATATGAACTTAACATTATCAACACAAAAGGTTATTCAACCTATTTTTTGATCGTCCAAGATTTTGTTAACTGGGCTAAAAATCATGGAATAGCGGTTGGACCCGGTAGAGGGTCGGTTGCCGGATCACTGGTTGCTTATATCCTTGGAATTACCGATATTAATCCAATTGATCAAAATTTGCCTTTTGAACGATTTTTAAACCCAGACCGTCCTACTCCACCAGATATCGATATTGATTTTGCCGATGTTCGCCGTGAAGAAGTCTTAAAATATGTCACTAATAAATACGGGGAAGATAAAGTTGCCCAGATAATTACGTTTGGAAAAATGGAAGCCAGACTTTCCGTTCGGGATGTGGCCCGGGCTCTTGGCATGTCATATTCAACCGGTGACCGGTTGGCAAAGATGATTCCGTTTGGAAAGCAAGGTTTTAATATGACCATTTCTCAAGCCCTTGAAGAATCGGCTCAATTAAAATTCGCGTATCAGACAGAGCCGGAAACGAAGAAAATCTTAGATGTTGCCAGACGTCTTGAAGGTCTGCCGAGACATTCATCGGTACATGCGGCCGGCGTGGTTATCTCTGATAAAAACCTATCAGAATATGTGCCGCTACAACGGGACAATAAAGAGGGAAAGATCATTACCCAGTATGACATGTATTGCATCGACCTAAACGCCGTATCAAACCAAAAGGCGATTGGTTTGTTAAAAGTGGATTTTTTGGGACTCCGAAACTTAACTATAATCGAAGAAGCATTAAAATATGTCGAAAAGAATTCCGGTGTCAAAATTGATATTCATCATGTCCCAACCGATGATATAAAAACATATGAATTAATTTCAAAAGGGGATACGATTGGGATTTTTCAACTAGAATCCGGTGGAATGAAACATTTGGCCAAAGAATTAAAACCAAATAAATTAACAGATATTTCTGCTATGGTTGCTCTTTACCGTCCGGGGCCAATGGATCTTATTCCTTCATTTTTGGAGGGTAAAATAAACGCTAAAAAAATTAAATATCTTCATCCTGATTTGAAATCGGTGCTTGAGGAAACCTATGGAGTCTTGGTTTATCAGGAACAAGTAATGGAAATTGCCCATAAATTGGCTGGTTTTTCGATGAGCGAAGCAGATAATCTTCGCATGGCTATGGGAAAAAAGAAAAAGGAATTAATGAAAAAAGATAAAGTTAAATTTTTTAAAGGTTGTGAAAAGAAAGGCTATAAAACAGCCATGATAGAAAAAGTTTGGAACTTTATGGAGAAATTTGCTGCATACGGTTTTAATAAACCACATTCAGCTTCATACGGCTTAATCGCTTATTGGACAGCCTATATTAAGGCAAATTATCCGGTTGAATATATGACAGCCTTGTTAACAGCGGAACTTCATGGGGTCGCTGGCCCACAACGAGAAATTAAAATGTCTCAGGCAATTGAGGAATGCCGGAGAATGGAGATAAAAGTTTTGCCACCGGATATTAATAGATCGATATATAGTTTTTCTATTGAAGGACCGGAAATACGTTTTGGTCTATCCGCTCTTAAAAATGTCGGAACGGCTGCTATTGACTCAATATTGGAAGAAAGAGCTAAGGGAAATTTCCACGGATTAAAAGATTTTTTGTCCAGAGTTGATCTAAGAAGGGTAAATAAAAGAACCGTTGAGAGTTTGATCAAATCGGGAGCTTTTTCCAATTTTGCCAACAAAGCAACCTTGATGTTCAATTATCCGCTTGTCGTTGCTGATATTCAAAGAAGTAAAGTGAAGGAAGAAAAAGGACAGTATGACCTTTTTGCAACGCCGGGTGAAAAAAAATCTATCGATAATTTTAAAGTTCTCCCGGAATATGAAGAAGATGTTCTTTTTACAATGGAGAGGGAAGTGATCGGTTTCCTCATTGGAAAAAATCCTATGGCAAAATATAAGGCTATTATTGAAAAGAAAACGACGAAAAAAATTGGTGAAGTGACGATACAGGACGCCAACAAGCCGATTATTTTGGCCGGACTTATCAGCGGTAAAAAGATCGTTAAAACTAAAAAAAACAATGAAGAAATGGCCATTATTCAAATTTTTGATGAGAGCGGCACAATTGAGGTTGTTGTTTTCCCAAAAAGTTATAAGGTTTTGAAAGGATTTTTAAATATAAATAAAATTATCATGCTTAAGGGAAAAGTGAATGAAAGGGAGGGTCGATTGGGAATAATTTTAGAAAATGCCGTCGATTTAGAGAAGGTGAATCAGAGTTAAATTAAGGACAGTCCTTAAATAAGGACGGACCTTATATAAAGAGAGTCCCTTTTGTTATAATCCTTGAAAACGCCGTTGATCTTGAAAAAGTAAATCAAAATTAACCATTGACGAAAGAGGTTATGCCTGATAAAATGAAATATAATTTTTTTGAGATAGATAAACAAGGAAATTTAAAAAAAGCTCAACAGAATTTTGTTGTAAAACAAAAAGCTGGAAAATATTTTTATTCGCAATATTTAAATATTAACGTCGGTTATAGCCTGGTCACTCCAATTTTAATAGGTGTGATTATTGGTTTAACCTTAGACAATAAATTTCATCGTAAACCTTTTTTTACGGTGCTTTTTATTTTTTTGGGTACGATCAGCAGTATTTACAATTTATTTAGAATTTACAAAGATGAGCGAAGAAAAGGTCATTGAAGAAACAGCAAAGGGCGGCATCCAGATTATTATGGAGATGCCCAAGATAAGTATAAAAGCTGAAGCAGTGACTCATTTATTCGGATTAACGATCACCAATTCAATGATTGCATCAGCAATCGTTTTCCTTCTAACAATCTTCATAGCTGTCTATTTTAAACTGCAATCAACCAAACAAAAAAAAGGTAATTTTTACTATCTGATAAAGTTTTTTGTCAAGAGTATATATGACCTGTTTCATTCTGTCCTTGGAAACAATACGAATGTTTTTTTTCCATTGCTATTTTCTTTCTTTTTTTACATCTTGCTTCAAAACTGGTTTGGATTACTGCCTGGAGTGGGTAGCTTACTAATTAAGGTCGTTGAAGAGCATGGGGAAGTTTTTATTCCTTTGCTTCGAGGAAATAACGCAGATTTAAACACAACTTTAGCTTTAGCTATCATATCGGTTTTCTCCATTCAATTTTTCTCAATAAAATTTTTAGGTATCAAAAAGTATCTTCATAAATTTTTTAACTTTTCCGATCCAATTTCATTCTTTGTTGGAATTCTTGATATTCTTTCCGAGTTTTCAAAAATACTATCTTTTGCATTTCGTTTATTCGGAAATATTTTTGCAGGGGAAGTGTTATTGACGATAGTGGCCTTTTTGGTCCCTGTTTTAGCTTCTTTTCCGTTTATCGCTCTGGAAATTTTTGTCGGTTTTGTTCAAGCCTTGGTCTTTTCGATGCTAACAGCTGTATTTTTAAGCGGAGCAATAGCAGAACATCATTAAAATTTTTAATTTAAGAAAGGGGTGATATTTAAAATATGTCAACAGAAGCAGTAAAACTTTTGTCAGTTGCCGTCGCAATCTCAGTTGGAGCGATTGGCCCAGCTCTTGGAATTGGAATGATCGGTAGTAAAGCCGTTGAAGCCTTAGGAAGAAACCCAGAAGCCGAATCAGCAATTAGAACAACAATGATTTTGGCTCTAGCTTTCGCAGAAGCCATTGCTATTTACGCATTGGTGGTCGCGTTAATTTTGAAATTTGCATAAAAAATAGATTATGGAAAATTTAGGAATAGATGGAAAATTATTATTGGCCCAGATGATCAACTTTGTGTTGTTCTTTATTTTGGTCAAGCAATTTATAGTCAAACCTTTTACATCTTTTTTAAACCAAGAGAGAAAGAATGAAGAAGAAAAGAATCGAATGCTTGAAAAACTTAAGAGAAGTGAGGAAGCTGGAATTGAAGCAGAAGTAAAGATGAAAGAAAAAATGAAAAAAGAGTTTGATGTTTTGTTTGTTCAAGCAAAAAAAGAAGCTCAAGGTATGAAAGCTGATCTAATAAAACAAGCAGAAGCAGATGCTTTAGAGATCAAAGCAAAAAACAGCAAGCTATTGGAAGAAGAAAAGAATTTGCTGTACCGTGAAGTTAAAGACAAGATCATTAAAACAAGTTTGATGATCGTCGAAAACACTTTGAAAGATTCGCTTGACGAATCCTCAAGGAAAAAAGTTACCGGAGCGATTATTAAAAACTATCAAGGACGTCTTAAGATCTATGAAAATTAACCCAAAACTAAAACAAGATCTGAAGAGTTTTTTAATGGAGAAGATCCAAAAAGAACAAAATCGTGTGCTAGTATTGAGCGCCGATAAACTTGATATAGACGAGAGAAAGCTCTTGGAGAAAAAGTTTTCTGATTTGAATTGGAAAGACTCTGTATATCAAATTGATAAATCAGTTATTGCCGGGATTATTATAAAAGTCGGATCAAAAACAATCGATTTATCCCTTACGGGATCGTTATCTAAATTATCTAATACATTATATGAAATTGATTGATGAATACATAAAGACTCTTGAAAAAGAGTTGAAAAATAAACCAAAAGTTTCGACCGAAGAAACTGGTGTGGTTTCACAGGTAAAGGATGGAGTCGTTATTTTGGAAGGTTTGGACCGGGTTGCCTATGGAGAATTAATCGAGTTCAAAAAAAATGTATTAGGTTACGTAATTGATTTGACCGAAGACGAAGTTGGAGCAATAATTTTGGGTGACTATACCAGCATTTCTGCTGGAGATAAGGCTAAGGCGTTAGGATATACGCTTTCCGTTCCTGTCTCTGAAGCTTTACAAGGTCGGGTTGTAGACTCGCTAGGTAGTCCGCTTGATGGAAAAGCGGCCATTAAATCAAAAACTCTTTATCCTGTTGAAAAGATTGCCGCGGGAGTAGTCAAACGTCATCAGGTTAATGTACCTCTTCAAACAGGTATCAAATCGATTGACGCATTGATCCCGATCGGTAGAGGACAGAGAGAACTGATCATTGGAGACCGTGGAACCGGCAAGACTACCATTGCTATTGACACTATTCTTAATCAAAAAGGTGAAAATGTTGTTTGCATATATTGCGCTATCGGACAAAAAAACTCCAAGGTAGCAGCAATTGTTGAGCTTTTGAAAAAACACGGAGCAGATAAATATACAGTTGTCGTTAATGCTCCAGCAGCTGACTCAGTTGCTATGCAGTATCTAGCACCATATACCGCCTCAGCAATCGGTGAGTATTTTATGGATAAAGGCCAAGACGTATTAGTTGTCTATGATGATCTAACAAAACATGCATGGGCATATAGACAAATGTCGCTTATTTTAAGACGACCAGCCGGGCGTGAAGCTTATCCGGGTGATGTTTTTTATCTCCATTCAAGGTTATTGGAACGTGCCTGCCGTATTGATGAAAAATATGGCGGCGGATCAATTACAGCTCTTCCCATAATTGAAACTTTGGATGGTGATTTGTCAGCTTATATTCCGACCAATGTTATTTCGATAACTGACGGACAGATATCATTGGAAACCGATCTGTTTAACTCAGGAATCAGGCCAGCTATAAATGTTGGTCTTTCCGTATCAAGAGTTGGAGGAACTGCTCAAACAAAAGCAATGAAAGCGGTTGCCGGCAAGCTAAAGCTCGACCTGGCTCAGTATCGAGATCTTGCTGCCTTTTCTCAATTTGAATCTGAGCTTGATGAAGAAACGAAAAAATTCTTAAATCGAGGAGCTAAAGTGACTCAAATATTAAAACAAAAGAAAAACAAACCTTTGAGCTTAGCGGAACAAGTTTCAATTCTTTGGGCAGCCAGTAACGGTTATTTGGATAAATTACCGATAGATGAAATTGAAAAATTTGAAACAAAACTATTAGAAACCTTAAAATTAAAGGGGAAAAAATGGGTAGAAAGAATTAATAAAAATAAAATCATGGACGAGAAAGATGGAAAGGAATTAGAGAAATTAATTAAAGATATTTTCTGATGTAGGGGTCGGTTTTATACCGACCCGAATCAATTTATGAATATTCGTATAATTAGAAAAAAGATAAAATCGGTGACCAATGTTAAGAAGATAACAAAGGCCATGCAACTTGTGTCTGCAATTAAAATGAAAAAGGCACAGCAGGTTGCTATAGACGGCCGTCCATACCAAATAGAGATAGAGAACATAATTAGAGCTGTCAGTCCTAAAATAGATCCTTCTCTTTCGCCTCTTATAGCATTTCCGGAAGATAAAGTTGAGAGAAAAAATTTAGCGATCGTTATTGCCAGCAATAAAGGTCTTTGCGGTAGTTTTAATTTTAACTTACTCCGCTTTATCGTAAAAAATACCGACTTTAAAAATACGGATTTCATTATCGTCGGTAAAAAAGCTAATTTGCTGAGCAAGTTTTCTGCAAATATCATGGCAGATTATTCTTCCAACATTCCCCTTAACAATGTCTCAGCGCTTTTTGAGTTTGCGCTGAATAAATACTTAGACAGGACATATAAAAAAATTCATCTTTATCATAATCAGTTTGTCTCAACGATACAGTCAAATCCCGTTGTCACAACCTTATTACCAATAAATTTTTCTCAAAAAAACGAAGTTGAAGCAGAAACTAAAGAAAAAGAGTCTGAATACTTGATTGAGCCGAACCCAAAAAAGATAATTGATTCGTTATTACGAAGTTTTGTTGAGGAAAAATTAAGATTTGCATTAATCCAAAGCGAAGCCGGAGAACATTCTTTGAGAATGATGGCAATGAAAAATGCCACTGATAATGCAACTGATGTTATTTACAACTTAACTCTGGTACGAAATAAAATAAGACAGGAAAAAATTACTAGTGAGCTGTTGGATATGGTAACAGCCAAAGAGTCAGT
>JANLIS010000087.1 GCA_024653985.1 Candidatus Roizmanbacteria bacterium | reverse complement strand
GGTTTTCTGTTGCTAAGCTTTCACCAAAACAATCTGATCCTAGGATTAATTATTTCGGTGTCCATGCCAGTCAATCACTTTCGGAATGGCAGCGTAAAGACTGGATTCATCCAGATGATCCACGTGGTTGGTTCCAGTGGTATTGCCGTTACTATTTGGGCAGACGGCATGAAGATGATGATAGACAAATTAAACGTTGGTTGGCAATTAAGCGTCATGTGAGCCAAGTTAAGAAAAACTGCGTTCCTTATGATGAAACTTGCCGCAAGAAACAACGTCAAGCACTCCTGCATTGGGCGTATGATAGCCGGAAAATATAAAGTGTCCAGAGTCGTGGAGGACGTCAGAACCTATTTTAGTATAATTTAATTCATGGACCTTTTTATTATTAAAGTATTTTTTTCTTTAATCACTGGAATAATTTTTGTTGTTATTTCAACTTATTTAGCTGAAAGAGTGAGTGGAAAACTTGGCGGAATAATTGTAGGTCTACCTTCAACAGCTGTTATTAGTATTTTATTTGTTGGTTTAACACAAGGAATACCTGCTGCAAAAACAGCAGCGGCAATAGTTCCTTATAGCAGTGGTTTATACTGTTTCTTTTTTATTGTTTATCTGTTAACAACTAAAAAGGATTTTAAAATTGGTTTTGCTTTTTCCTTACTAGTTTGGTTATTCTTTGCTTTTTTTGCATCCTTTATTTCACCTAAAAACTTATTTAATTCAATTATTATTGGATTTATTCTAATTACATTAACTATTTATTGGGCAGTAAAAAAAATACATATAAATCACAGTCTTATACCAAAAAAAATTATTAGCAGTCCTATTTGGCTAAAAGCACTTTTAACTGTGTCAGTAATTGCCACAATTGTAGTAATTAGTAAATTAGCGGGTCCAAAGTGGGGAGGAATTTTTGCAACATTTCCAGCGTTAACAATATCAACCATATTAATCACAGTTAAATCGGGCGGGACAGAATTTACACGATTAATTGCAAAAAATGTATTAATTAGCACCACAACAACAATTAGTCTTTTTGCTATTTTTAGTTATTTTCTTTTTCCATTAGTTGGACTAATCTTAGGAAGCATTTTTGCTTATATTGGACTTTTAGTAGTAAGTATTCCTTTATATTTACTTATTTTTAATAAATTAAAAGAATGATTAGATAGTCCTGACAGTCTAAAACTATCAAGTCCAGAGGGAAGGATTCGAACCTTCGAAGGGAAAACCCAGCAGATTTACAGTCTGCCCCCGTTGGCCACTTGGGTACCTCTGGTATCGCAACCCTTCCATTTTATCAAAAAATGTTTGTTATTTGCGGCAAAAATAATATGGAGTATAATTTCATATCAAACAATGTCAAGGCTAAAAAGGGTTGTCATCGTCGATATCGTCAATCGTTTCCAAAAGATCGAAGAGGCGGAAAGAAATCTTGAGGAGATCAAATCTTTGGTTGCCACTTATCATGGAATTGATGTGGTTGATGTGATTCAACACCGCTCTCATCCGGACAAGGCAACTTTTATTGGTCGCGGTAAGGTAGAAGAATTGGTTGGTATTGTCAATAAAAGAAAGATAGATATTGTCGTTGTTAATGCAATCGTCAGACCAAGTGTTTTGTTTAACCTCACTCAATATCTTTGGAACGATCGCCCTGATATTCAGGTCTGGGACCGGTTTGACCTGATCCTAAATATTTTTGATAAGCACGCTCATACCGCTGAAGCAAAATTACAGATAGAACTGGCTCGTATGCACCACATGGGACCGCGGATCTACGGACTTGGCGCAGATTATTTTTCCCGTCAAGGAGGCGGCGGAACTAACACAAAAGGTCAAGGTGAAACCAACATTGAAATAATGAAGAGACACTTTAGAAACCAAATAAGACTTAAAAAAGAAGAACTTGACCATCTTGCTCTCCAACATCAAAAACAAATTGAAAGAAGAAAATTAAATAATATTCAAAGCGTTTCTATCGTCGGCTACACAAATGCCGGAAAGACCTCCTTATTTAATTATCTGACAAAGAGAAATAAGGTCGTTGAAAATGCCTTGTTCGTAACTCTTGATAGCGTTACCGGAAAACTATATTTACCTACTCTTAAAAAAGAAGTGACTATTTCTGATACGATCGGTTTTATAAAAGACCTACCTCCTTCTCTAATTGATTCGTTTAAATCAACCCTTCTTGAATCGATCAATGCCGATGTGATCCTCCACGTGATTGATATCAAAGATCCGGAAATGGACCAGAAAATAAGTATTGTTAATGTTATTTTAAGAGAGCTTAAGGTTCATTCAAAAAAAATAATTTATGTATTTAATAAAATAGATGCTTTCTCTGGAGATGCCGAAGAGCTGTTGAAGAAAATTAATAAAACTTATGCAAACCATACTCCTCAATATATTTCCGTAACAACCGATTATGGAATTAATAAATTATTAGTTGAGATAGAAAAACAGCTAGTCTGATAAAATATAGTCTAAACCTATGACACAAAAGCCAGATGTTTTTGAATTTGTATCCTACGAGATACAGCCAGACAAAAAAACGATCAATTTTAATTATAGAGCCAGAGATCTGTCTCTTACTGAAAAAATTACTTTACCTGCCCCTATCCCCTCTTCTATTAATCCATTAATACTTAAAAATATTTTAAATGATCTTCACCTTATCTTAGGAATAACGTATTTTAAGTTGCATTGTTCCAAAAAAATAATTATGCCTTACCATTTATCCAAAGCTCAAGCTGATTTTTGGAATACGGTTTACACAAAAGGATTAGGAGAGTTTTTCTACAAAAATAAAATTGATTTTAGGAGTCTGATAAATTTCCCATACTTTGATATCTTAAATACTCAGCCTGTACAACTGCGTCAGTTGGATGAGGCTAAAAAAAACAGATTTTTAGTTGGAATAGGAGGAGGTAAAGATTCTGTGGTTTCGGTTGAAATTCTCAAGAAAGAAAATAAAGAAATTACTGGATTTATTCTCGATTCACAAAATACTCCTCCACAAATTCAAATTGACGTAGCAAAAAAAATGGAAATCAATTATTTAATTGTCAAAAGACAATTAGACCCCCAAATATTTGATTTAAGATCTGCCTACAATGGTCATATCCCGATCACGGCCATTTATAGTTTTATTGCTCTATTGTTGGCTGTCATATATAACTATTCTTCGATCGTTATTCCCAATGGAAAAAGTGCCAATTTTGGCAATGTTAACTATTTAGGAGTTGAGATCAATCACCAATGGAGCAAGTCAGAAGAGTTTGAAAAACTTTTTCAAGAATATGTAAAACAAAATATCACATCAAACATAGATCTTTCTTCAAACTTAAGGGCTTATTCGGAAATGGAAATAGCTAAGATGTTTTCAACTCATAAAAAATACTTTTCATTTTTTTCAAGTTGCAATAGAAATTTCAAAATAAAAGGAAGCGTAGATCAAAAAAAGTGGTGCGGGGAATGTGCTAAATGCGCTTTTGTTTTTATTATTTTGTCAGCATATCTACCAAAAAAAGAAGTTGTAGAAATTTTTAATAAGAACTTGCTTGATGATTCAAAACTAATTCCTTTATACCAAGATCTGATTGGAAAAGGAAAAATGAAACCTTTTGACTGTGTTGGAACGTTTGAAGAATCGACAGAAGTCATTAAAATTATTAAAAACAAAGGTGAGTTTAACAGTGATGTTGTTATAAAAAATTTGTAAATTTAATAGTTGAACGTCATTCCCTCGAAGGAGGGAATCCAAAAATCATGGATCCCCGTTTTCACGGGGATGACAATAATATTTTAACTTAACTAATTATTATGAAATTAAATGTTTTAAAAAAATACAAAAAAATCCTTATTCTAGGTTACGGAAAAGAAGGACAGGCCACAGAAAGATTTTTAAAAAAATATCATCCAAATGCATTGATCGGTATTGCTGATAAAAAAAATGGTCCCAATTATCTTGACGAACAACAAAAATATGATCTTGTAATCCGCTCCCCAGGGATCCCTAAAAACTTAATTACCAGACCATACACAACTGCATCTAATATTTTTTTGGCTAATATTGATAATGTTGTTATTGGAGTAACCGGAACCAAAGGTAAAAGTACTACCGTTAGTTTAATTTACTCGATCCTTAAGACTGCGGGTAGATCTGTCCATTTGATCGGAAATATCGGTAAGCCTATGTTGGATGAAATGTTAAAAGAAATCGGAAAAGAAGATGTTTTTGTATGTGAATTTTCTAGTTATCAATTGGATGATATTAAATACTCTCCCCATATTGCTGTTATCTTGGATCTTTTTCCAGAACATATGAACTATCACGGCAACGTCGAAAATTACTATAGTGCTAAAAAAAATATTCTTGCTAAAGCAACCTCGGATGATTATTTTATATATAATCCTAAATTTAGCGAGTTAAAATCCTGGACTGAAAATTCACATTGTAAAAATATTCCTTTTGAACAAAATATACTGATAAAAGATGAAGACATCCCTTTGATTGGCAAACATAATAAAGAAAATATAAAAGCGGCAGTTACGGTCGCTCACCTCCTTAATATAGATAACGACGTAATAGTTAA
>JANLIS010000078.1 GCA_024653985.1 Candidatus Roizmanbacteria bacterium | reverse complement strand
CCTTTTGTCTGGATTCCCGCCTTCGCAAGAATGACACGTATGTAAACAATTGTTCACCAATAATCATAAGACAGAATTTTTTGAAAATCAAGGGATAATATTATTGGTATAATAATGAAATGAAAATAATTGATCTATCACAAAATCTATTTGATAAAATGCCAGTTTTTCCTGGTGATCCGGAAGTAATAATTAAAGAAATACATACTTTGGATAAAGAAGGATGGAATTTGAGAAACATGACTTTGACAACTCATATCGGTACTCATGTCAACGTCCCTTATCACATGATCAAGAATGGTAAAAAACTAGACCAATTTTATATTGATAGTTTTTTTGGTAAATCAGAACTGTATAAGACAGGTATGAAGTTTTATCATAACAAAGGAGTAATTTTTTCTTCATGCAATATTGATATGAAAATAGCCAATGAGCTAATTAAATTTCCTCCAAAATTTATAGGACTTTCAGAAAAGTTTGAATTTGACGTTCTCATTGAAAAACTTCTTTTAGAAAAAGGAATAATTTCTTTTGAAAATTTGGCTAACACTGATAAGCTTCCGGAAGCTTTTACTTTTTACGGAGTTCCCTTAAATATTAAAGAAGCCGATGGCTCCCCAGTTCGAGCATTTGCTATTGCTTAATAAATCTTACTATTCCGTTATTGGCATCAACTTCAACATAGTCGCCATCCCTTAAGATGTGAGTGGCAAATTGCGTTCCCGTAATGCAGGGTTTTTTTAGTTCTCTGGCAAGAATTGCCGCATGGCATAAAATTCCACCTTCGTTAGTGACAATTGCCGCTGCTTTTTTCATGGCTGGAAGAAAGTCGGGGATAGTCATGGAAGAAACAAGTATTTCTCCATTTTTAAATTCTCCGATTTGTTTATGTCCCATCACTCTACGGACAAATCCTCTAGTAATCCCTTTTTGAGCAATTCTTCCTTGTAGAATAGCTGAGTCAAATTTTTTTATCATAAATTTTATATTAAATAATTTTTCTATGTCAGGTCTATTTTTGCCAACAAGTAGTTTATTATTTCCAAAGAAATATCCTTCGTCTCTTTTTATTAATTCCTCGTTAGAAGGTAAAATTCCCGATAAGATTTCATGAGTAGTCAGAACTGAAGAAAGCTCGTTAAGTTCCGGATAAATTTTTAATAGAGACTTTCTTATAACCGTATCCGATCCATTGCACAAAGTATCGGTCAACATTCTAACTTTTTCAAGATCTTTCAAATTTAGATCTTTAACTTTATCTTCATCCATTTGAAAAAACCACCACATTGCCTCAAACCAAGGATAACCTTCTTCAAGTTCTTTTAAAAATATTTTAAGTTCAGACAAAGAGATTGCTCCCTCTTTTTCGTAGATTGGTCTAATAAATTTTAGTTTTTCTAAAACTGTTGTTCCAATTTTTTTTAGGAAGTTCTTATCTTGATGTGCTAATTTAGAAAGTAGGTCACACACCCAATCAACTCCTTGAAGATCATAGTTAAACCTGATTGTATCATCAAATCTTTCAGTGATAATGTATGGTAGGAATGGTTGTTTTAATTTTGTCCAGCCTTTTGGATTGGTGCTTTCACCTCTGACCCAAGCTTCAACCGAGGGCAAACAAAAATCTCTAGCAAACAATTTTTCGTAAACACAAAATTTTTTCATCTGTTCTATTTTAACAAATTCTATTATTTTGTAGTGTTTTATTCTATTGAAAAAGGATGCAGTTTTGTTGTCATCCCCGACTTGATCGGGGATCCATGCCTTTTGTCTGGATTCCCGCCTTCGCAAGAATGACACGTATGTAAACAATTGTTCACCAATAATCATAAGACAGAATTTTT
>JANLIS010000074.1 GCA_024653985.1 Candidatus Roizmanbacteria bacterium | reverse complement strand
CGTTTTTACCAAAAAACTGAGCTTTTCCGAGGTGCATTGGCAAAACAATTATTTTTATCGGAAAGCGCCTGCCGTTTCACTCCGACCTGTTCTCAATATACATATGAAGCTGTAAATAAATATGGGGCCCTGAAAGGTTTATATATCGGAATAAAAAGGATCGTCCGATGCCATCCTTGGAGCAAAGGAGGGTTCGATCCGGTCAAATAAATTTAACTTGACAATTATTTTTTTCTTTATTATAGTATTCGTACCTTATGGTAGATAATATCGATGAATTAATTTATTCGGCCATATTCTCCCCAGACGAATCCGTTAAAAAATCCTCAAGAACGTCAATTAGAAAACTTGCTGAAGAAAAAGGAATTAAACTCGCCTCAATAAACGATCTATATATGTCGATCGGTCAAGGAAAAGTTAGCGGTTTCACGGTTCCTGCTATAAATGTTAGAACTCTTACATATGATCTTGTCCGTCAGGTTTTTCAGATAATGAAAGAAAAAAAAGTTGGTCCAGTTATTTTTGAGATCGCCAGATCAGAAATAAAATATACCGAACAACAGCCAGATGAGTATACGGTCTCCGTTTTGGCTGCAGCTATTAAAGAAAATTATGTTGGCCCAGTTTTTGTTCAGGGCGATCATTATCAATTCTCAGCAAAGAATTTTGCCGCAAATAAACAAGATGAGATTGACAAGATAAAAGAACTTATCAAAAAATCTATTGATGCCGGTTTCTACAATATCGATATTGATGCCTCAACCCTTGTTGACTTGAGTAAGACCGAGCTTATTGAACAGCAGAGAAATAACTATGAAATGACGGCATTGCTAACCGAATATATCCGATCTATCCAACCAAAAGAAGTTGTGATTTCCATTGGTGGCGAGATCGGTCATATTGGAGGGGTCAATAGTAACGTTGCCGATTTTGAAACCTTCATGGATAACTATTTGAAATTGATTAAAGATAAAAATTTGGTCGGGGTCAGTAAGGTAAGCGTTCAAACTGGAACATCTCATGGCGGAATCCCCCTTCCCGATGGAACGATCGCTGAAGTAAAACTTGATTTTAATGTTTTAAAGTCAATCACTGAATCAGCAAGAAGTAAATATAAGATCGGCGGATCAGTTCAGCACGGAGCCTCTACCCTTCCAAACGATTTATTTCATAACTTCCCAACTTACAACACCCTTGAAATTCATTTGGCTACCGGTTTTCAAAATATCGTTTACGATCATATGGATCCGAAATTAAAGCAGGAAATCTACGAATGGTTGAAAGTTAATTGTAAAGATGAGCAAAAGGAAGGTCAAACAGAAGATCAGTTTCTTTACAAAACAAGAAAAAAAGCCCTCGGACCCTTTAAAAACAAAATTTGGACACAAGAAGCAAAATATAAAGATGAGACTCTTGCCGCACTGAAAACACAATTTGAATATCTCTTTACCCAACTTAATTTATTTAATACCACAAAATGGATAGAAACCTAGCTCTTGAATTTGTTCGGGTTACGGAAGCAGCTGCAATTGAAGCGGCCAAATGGATCGGTCGGGGAGATAAAAAGAAAGCTGACGGTGCAGCCGTCAATGCGATGAGATCACGTTTTAATCAGGTTGATTTTTCCGGAACGGTTGTTATTGGCGAAGGTGAAAAAGACGAGGCCCCAATGTTATATACCGGTGAAAAAGTTGGAACAAAAAAAGGGCCGGTTATGGATCTGGCGATCGACCCTCTTGAATGTACCGACAGTGTTGCCTACGGCAGATATAATGCAACAACCGTTATTGCTTCCGGTCCAAAAGGCAGTCTCCTGCACGCTCCTGATACCTATATGAAAAAAATTGCTGTTGGCCCACTTGGCAAAAAAGCTATCAATTTGGAAGCTTCCGTCAAAGTAAATATAGAAAAAGTTGCCAAAGCTATGAATAAAAGAGTTGAAGATATTACTGTTGTTATCCTTGACCGAGAAAGACATGCTGACCTCATCAAAGAGGTTAGAGATGCAGGAGCCAGAGTCAGACTAATCACCGATGGTGATGTTGCTGCCGGTATTGCCACCTGTTTTCCAGAATCCGGAATAGATATATTGATGGGGATCGGCGGATCAACAGAAGCAGTTCTCGCAGCTGTTCCTATAAAAATCTTAGGTGGAGAAATTCTTTGTCAGTTTAAACCAAAAAAAGATGCCGATATTCCAAAAATAAAGGCGGCCGGAGTAAAAAACATTGACACTATATTTAATGCTGAAGACTTAGCAAAAGGAAAAGAGCTAACGTTTACGGCAACGGGAGTCATTGAAGGTCCCCTTCTTAATGGAGTTGTCTTTGGAAAAAATAAAGCCATTACCCACTCACTTGTCATTCGTGGGGCATCAGGAACGATTCGCTACATCACTACGCATCACCACTATTATAAGTAAATAAATCAAAGGCTATGAAAAAAATAAAGGTCGGTCTAAATGGTTTTGGTCGAATTGGTCGCGCTTTTACTAGGATCGCTTTAAGCCGGGGAAATTTTGAAATTGTGGTTATCAACACAAGAAAGACGCCCACATCAATAATGGCCTACCTTTTAGCTTTTGATTCTGTTTACGGACGTTTTGGTATGGAGGTCAAAGAAGAATCTGACGGAATTTCGGTTAATGGCAAAAAAGTATTAACCCTTCTTAATGATAAGCCTGAAAATATTCCTTGGGACAAATATGGTGTTGAAGTTGTTGTTGACGCTACCGGTGCTTTTACAAAAAAAGCCGACCTATCAAAACATCTGAAGGGAACCGTAAAAAAAGTTGTGTTGACCGCTCCGGCAAAAGATGAAGAAACACCGTTTGTCGTTCTTGGAGTAAATGACGGAACTTTTGATTTTAAAAAGGAAACGGTTATATCAAACGCTTCTTGTACAACAAACTGTTCCGCTCCTATGTTTAAAGTGATTAATGATAATTTTAAGGTTATTTCAGGTTTTTTGACAACCACACACGCAATGACCATCAGCCAAAAGCTGCTTGATGATGCCGGAAAAAATCCAGGTGGATCAAGAGCCGCTTTTATAAACATCATTCCTTCAACAACCGGAGCCGCTAAGGCAGTTGCCCGTGTCATTCCGGAACTGAAAGGAAAGGTTGACGGAATGTCCCTCAGAGTTCCTGTTGCAACAGGTTCAATAACCGACATTTCCATCATTGTTGAAAAACCAACAACAGCTGAAGAGGTTAACAAAAAATTTAAAGAAGCATCAGAAACATCAATGAAAGGGATATTGGGTTACGAAGATAGAGTCTTAGTTTCGTCCGATTATATCGGTTCCCCTTTCTCTTGTATATTTGACGCTAATTATACAAAGGTCGTCAATGGAAATTTGGTCAAGATCTTTGGCTGGTATGATAATGAGTGGGGTTACAGTGCTAGACTTGTAGATTTAGTTGAGAAATTAAGCAGTTTTGTTTGATTAATATTATCTTTGTATTTAGAGTCTTAAATATCAAAGATTAAATATTAAATATCAAAAAAAATATTAAATATTTAAAACTTAAACTGCCTATTTGTATATTCGTTTAAAAGTTTAATATTTAACAGTTTATTTAACATTTAACCTTTAAGATTTGACATTTTTATGAAAAAGATTATTTATATCGATGAAGTTGAAATTAAAAATAAGACGGTCATTCTTCGTGTTGATTTTAATGTTTCTTTAAACCAGGACTACACTATCTCTAATGATGCCAGAATCAGGCAGTCGTTACCTACCATCAATTATTTGTTAAAAAATAAAAACCGTTTGGTAATAATCTCTCATCTTGGGAGGCCAAAAGCCATAGACGACAAATATTCCCTAAAAGTGGTTGTGGACAAATTGAAAGAGTACCTACCGAACGTTGATATTTCTCTTGCGAAAGATGTTGAAGAGGTTAGAACAAAGAAAGAAAAAATAGTTTTTCTGGAAAATATCAGATTTTTTCCGAAAGAAAAAGATTTTTCGACCATATTTGCTAAGCAGCTTTCTTCTCTGGGCGATGTCTATGTTAATGATGCTTTTGGAGTATGTCATCGGTCGGATACTTCAGTTATCGGTCCACCTATTTTTATCCCTTCTTATGGAGGTTTACTACTTAAAAAAGAATTAGCGATGATTTCCCAAATAACTCACAATCCAAAAAAACCGATTGTGGCAATTATTGGCGGAGCAAAGGTTTCAACCAAGGTCGGACTAATAAATAAACTTATGAAGATCGTTGATTATTTGATAATTGGAGGAGGTTTAGCCAACACCTTCGTCAATGCTCAGGGATACGAAATAGGAACAAGCTTTTGTGAATATGAAGCAGTCCAACAAGCTAGAAAACTTTTGTCACTTGCTAAAAAGGGTCGTGCCTTCATCCTCTTACCGGTTGATGCCATTGTAGCCAAAACAAAAAACGACAAAGAACATGAGACAAAAAAAATTAATAATATTTCCTCTGAAGAATCTATTTTTGACATCGGTCCAGAAACCAAAGCCCAAATTGGTAGTATTCTTGCCAAAGCAAAAACTATTATTTGGAATGGCCCGGTTGGCTATTTTGAAAATCCGGCCTTTAAAGAAGGTACTGATTTTATTTATTATTCGATCGCTCAAAATCATGAAGCTATATCAATTGTTGGAGGAGGAGATACACTTGCCGCTATTTCAAAGAAAGAATATCTAGATAAAATAACTCACATTTCTACGGGTGGCGGAGCTATGTTGGAGTTGATTGAAAAAGGAACATTACCTGGGATTGA
>JANLIS010000053.1 GCA_024653985.1 Candidatus Roizmanbacteria bacterium | reverse complement strand
AATTGCCCATTTGACTCCTTTTGGATCCATAAAAGATCCGTCCGGATTTTTTGCTTTTGAAAGTCTTCCGAGCCATAGCAAATAATCTTCCTTTTTTTCCTGATAAGAATAAATATTGGTGTCAACGCCGTTATAAACCACTTTAAAAATTTTGGCTTTTTTAAATAATTTTTTATGAGCTTCGGATATAGAAATATGGTAACATTCAGGAAATAAACTTAAGGCTTCGTCGTACTCCGGAAAAGCCTGGGCGTGAATGGTTGAGATGATGGGAGCTTTAATATTTTTTGCCACCAATAAATTAATAAATTCCGGATAAGTATGGTTGTGAATAATATCAAATTGATCGCCGATCTCCTCAACTTTTTTGGCAAGTTTTACTAAATAAGCTGTCTCAGCGTAGAAAGGATTTTCGAAAGCCGGCATGTCAACAAAACTTTTTTCAATGACGGGAATAATTTCAACGCCGGGAATATAGCTATCAGCTGTTCCAAGTAAACTTACTTGATGACCTTTTTTTACCAGTCTGCTGGCAATTTCGAATATTACACGAGGTCTGGCAGCGGGAATATCTGGGGTGACTTTTCGTTTAAGTAGGGAAACAATAAGAATTCTCATCTTATTATCATAATAACGAAGTTGTCATTTCTTAGCAACTATATTCTCGATTTTTTTTAACACACCATTTTTTGTAGGTACGGATTTTTGGAGGGATTTGATGTAAAGATTATAAAATTTTGTGGTAATTTTGTCCCAGCTGAATTTTTCGGTGACGGTTTTATAGGCACGTTCTCCCATCTTTTCGGCCAATTTTTCATCTTTTAGTAAGAGATTAACTTTTTCAACAATTAATTTTGGTGATCTTGATCTGACTAAAAATCCATTATATCCGTCTTTTACCAAAGTTGTGACTCCTCCTTTTCTGGAGACAACAACAGGAGTTTTATTTACCATTGCCTCAAGAATGACAAGTCCCAAAGGTTCATCCCATACACTAGGTGCAACGTAGACGTCGGCCCGAAGGTAATAATCATTGATCGTATCAAGCTTTGAAGAAAAGTATCCGACCATATGAACGTTAGTCAGTTTAAATTTTAAAATCAAGCTTTCCAGATATTTTCGTTCCGGGCCGTCACCGGCAATGACGATCTCAGCTTTTATCTGACGGGCGGCTTTGATCAAGTATTCAACCCCTTTATGTTGGGTAAGTCTTCCCGTAAACAGGACCATTTTATCGTATTGAAAATTCAGTTTTTTATCAATCCAGGAGACATCACGACTAAAATCGATATTGTTGCTGATACCGGCGGGAATTGTTTTGGTTTTCTTGGAAAGATCATGGCCAAACATATCGAGATACCACTCACGGGTAAAGTTGCTGTTGGCGGTTATAAATTTTGCCCTTAACGATGCGTCGCGGACGAAAGGCTTCCAACGCGGATCTTCCTTAAAATAATAGAGGTCGCTTCCGTGAGTCATGATTACAAAAGGGATTTTATAGAGGTTGGAAAGCTGAAAGGCGATCGGAGGAAGAAAGGCGGTATGAAAACAATGAATTAAATCCGGCTTAAATCTTTCAATCGCTTTGGCGCTTTTAAGAAGATAGTAGTTGTATGTTAGGATCATTTCCTGGGCGGTAAATTTAGAATATTTTTTAGCCTGTGGAAGTTCCGGGTTTCCAACGAAGACCCCGGTTATGGGAGGGTGAAGACGAAACAACCTTGCCTGCTTGTGTTTCAAAAAACGGGAGTCGGGAGCGACTATCGCGGCCTGATAATTATCTTCATATTTTTGTTTAAGACTGGCAGTAAGACGTCTAAGCCAGTTGCCTGATCCATTGCCCCAAAGAGGGAACATATAGAGGTAAAGAACTTTCATATTTTTCGTCAATTATATCATTTATTTCTGGAAAAAAATAATTTGAAAATTTGCCAACCGTATTCTAACCTCGGAGGTTAGAATCGCGTGGCAGCAATAATCTAAATGATGACTTTAAATTGATTTTTTAAGTCAACTTTTAATTGCTCGAAAATTTTGGGAAAAATTTCCGTCGCAAGCAGCTTTTTTTCATCAAATAAAAAGTTTTGCAGGGTATAAGCTTCACCCGGAATCTTTTTATCAGGCAGACGATTATCAACTCCAATTCTGACTCTCCAGAAATCCTTAGTCTTAAGGTGCTGTTCTACCGATTCAATCCCGTTGTGGAGTTGGGGGCCGGATGCAAACTGAATATGAAATTTACCTAAAGGAATATCAAGGTCGTCATGAATAATAATTAGGGACTGGGGACTAGGGACTAGGGGATAGTGGGAAACTAGTTTTTTGACGGCGAGACCGGAAAGATTCATAAATGTTTGAAGCTTTGCCAAAACAATTGTTTCATTGTTCGATTGTTTCATTGTTGAAAACAATTTTTCTTTCTTAACAATTGAGCAATTGAGTAATGGAGCAATGAAATCAACGAATTGATGCCCGACATTATGGCGGTTATTTTGGTACTTAGGTCCAGGATTTCCTAGGCCGACTATTAAGATCATGTAGATATTATAGTTAATTTTTTGTTATAGTTTATACAGATATTAAAAACTTTAATTTTTAAAGATTAAATATTAAAGGTTAAAAAATATTAAACAATTAAATATTAAACGTTTTTTTGTTTAACTGTTTAATCTTTAACAGTTTATTTAACCTTTAACCGTTTAAGATTTAATATTTAAAACAATGTCAGATTATATTCACGATATAACTGGTTCCCATTGGATGGTCTCCAATCCCGC
>JANLIS010000052.1 GCA_024653985.1 Candidatus Roizmanbacteria bacterium | reverse complement strand
GCGCGTAGTTCGATGTGACTCCCTATATAAACAAAGAATATTGCCCCGAGAAGATTACGGAGCGGCCTAACTTCGGAAAAAATATGATAATGTTCGATCGTTTGTGCTAACAAAACTCCCGCCACCATTGCCCCGATCAAAGTAGGGATTTTCAAGATGATCGATAGTCCTACAACAAAAAAAATAAAGACGACAATAAATAGATCAAACAGTTCTCTTGAGATATGCGCTATTTTGCTGAAGATCTTCGGGATGATCTTTTGTCCGAAATAAAACAATGCGGCAATGATAACTGTTGCCTTGATCAACCCTATGACAGAATCAACTATAATCGTCCAAGCAGAAATATCTTTACTGGTAATCGAAGTAAAGATCATTAAGTATGGGATAAAGGCAATGTCTTGAAAAATTAAGATTCCCATTGCTATCTCACCGATAAATGATGAGTCCTCTCCCCTATCTTGGATTATTTTTGCGACGATGGTCGTTGAGGATGAAGATAAAGCAATACCGATCAAAAATGATTCAAGCAAAGAAAACTTAAATAATAAACTTAAAAGAAAGACAAGAAACATCGAAAAAAAAAGCTGGAATAATCCTCCGATAATGATGAATTTCTTTAGGATAAAGATCCTATTGAAGTTTGTTTCCAATCCAGCTGTAAAAAGCAGGAAGACTATTCCAAAATAGGCAAAACTTATGATTGCTTCGCTATTTGCCAGCTCCGGGAATATGTTTCCGATCAACAAACCTCCGGCGATATATCCGATCAGCGGTGACAGTTTTAATTTTTTGGCAATGATAGCTAAGAAAAAAGGAGGAGATAGATATAAAAAAAAATTCAATACCAAAGATAGCGAAATCTCACCCATAGTTATGAGTATAACATTATTCCTTTAAGAATTATTTACGCAAACGCTTTTCGCAGTCAATACAAAACGAAGCTTCCGGAATTAATTTTAGTCGTGCTTCAGGAATCTGTTTTTTACACCTCTCGCAATAACCATATTGGTTTTTACCGATCTTTTTCACGGCATTGTCTATTTCTTCTACTCTTTTCTTCATGTCTTTGATTTCCGCTTCTATAGTGTCATGACCCGTCTGTTCTCTGACGTCGGTATCAACAGCAGCATTATCTGAAGCATGGTCTGGATCGGCAAAAGGATCATCTTTTTTAAGTGCTTCTATCTGATCAAGGGTTTTTTTCCTTTCCTCCTCTAACCTTTTTTTTTGTTCTAATACGAATTGTTTTGAAAATCTTTTGTCCATAATTTTTTATAAAACTTAAAATTCCGCTCCTAAAATAATATACAAAGTGAAAACTAATTGTCAACAGAATTATTAACGAAATCAAAAAGTCTAAACTTTGACCCAAGAAGTATAAATGATTTTCTTTGATTTTGTCAAACAGAAAAATTGTCAATGCTAAGAACCATAGAAAAAACTTCAAAAGAAAGCCTTTATAGTATCTTTCCTTTCTTATCTCAAACAATATTCTATACGAAAGTAAAAGACCGATCGCTAAGAGTATTCCTTCATAAAGACCAACCAGGTGTCTTGTTCCGTCAAAACCAACATATTTTATTTTTAATAAAAAGTTTGTCTTTGTTCCTATCTCCGCACCTGAAAAAAATGCGCCGATCTTTCCAAAAACCATCATAACAAAAATCGGAGATATTAAATAATCTATAAAATCATTAAAATTCAATTTACGTGAATTTGTAAACAGATATAAAACCAGGAATCCTCCAAATATCGAACCGTAGAGAGATATGCCCGGGTAACCGTTTATAAGAATGTATTTTAGTAAATTAAATCCAAAATCTTTAAAATTTAAAAAGACATATATCAGCCGCCCAAAAAAAATAGCGCCGAACATAGATAAGAACAGCCCGTCAAAAACATCATCTTCTTTGAACGATGTTAAACGAATATTCTTCCATAATAAGAAGATAGCCCAAAAAAAACCTAAAACCAAAAATACCCCAAAAGTATATATCTTTATAAAGCCTAAGTTTAGAAGTACTGGCAACATAGTTTTTAGTATAATTTAAAGTTGATGAAAAAACAACAAAAAACGGTCGAAAAAATTATTTCACTATACCCTAGTTTACCAATCATTGATAAGATATTTTGTCGATTAAGATTTCTAATCTTTCCGGTTAAGGAAATATTAAGGATCATCCCTAATGATGGAAGTCTGCTTGATATTGGTTGTGGATATGGTTTTATTACAAACGCTATAGCAATCTTAAATCCACATTTGAGTGTTTATGGTTTTGACATAAATAAATATCGTATTAAGCTTGCCCAAAACTCAGTTAGCAACAGAAATAACATACGTTTCCTTGTTTCTGATCTTAATAACAAATTAGATAAATTACCCAAGTATAATGTGATAACTTGTATCGACCTACTTCATCATATTGAAAAAAAATTCCATAATCGAGTAATCGCAGATATCTATGATCACTTGGAAAAAAATGGTACTCTCATAATTAAGGATATTGATACAAGACCTTGGTATAAATATTATTGGAATTATTTTCATGATCTTATTGTTAACAAAGGACAGTTAGTTTATTGTCGTTCTCATTTTGAATGGATATCAATGCTCAAAAAAAAAGGTTTTCAAATAAAATTATTAATTTTTCCAAAAAAAGGATTACTTTATCCCCATTTTATAATTACTGCAATTAAACTATGATTAAAAAAAAGTATATATTCTTAATTTTACTCATATTGATCTCAATGTTTGTTAATTTATACGGTAATAAGTGGGATAATGGTCATTATTTACACCCTGACGAAAGACTATACGTTAACGCTTCAGGCATTACTTTGCCTACTAATTTAAGAGAATTTTTTTCATCAAACTCAAGTTTAAATCCTCGCATGTTTTATTACGGACCATTCCCTTTGTATCTTTATAAAATATTTAATAGCTTTGTAAACCCTAGTATCAATATTTTATTTACTAGCAGAACATTATCAGGGATCATTACAACTTTGACAACAATTCTTATTTATTTTGTAGGAAAAAAAATATTTAATGAAAAAATCGCCATTTTTGCTAGTATTGCTTTTACTTTTGCCCCAGGTATTATCCAACACGCTCATTTTATAACAACTGAAAGTATGCTTAATTTTTTGATTTTCTTAATAATTTATTTATGTACTTATTTGATTAAGAACAAAAAATATTATTTATTTTTGTTTATCGGAGTTCTTCTCGGGTGTGCTGAGGCAAGTAAGATAATTGGTATAACTTTCGCTTTAGTACCTTTAATCGCATATTTCATACTGATTAAAAATCATAAAGAATATCTGAAAATTACTATATATTTTATTGGGTCAATGTTCATTTTTATTTTAGTTTCTATCATTCTTTCACCTTATCAGTTGATTGATTTAAAGAGCTTTTTAAACGAGCAAAAATATATGCAAGGGGTAATTCTAGGAACTAACTCCGCGCCTTTTACGATAATATATAACTATACTTTACCTTATATTTATCCGTTATTTAAAATAATCCCATTTACTTTTGGTTTTATTTCTTTTCCGATAGGTATACTTGGCTATTTTTTTCTTTTATATCACGTAGCGGATTCTTATATAAAAAATGGTTTAAAAAAATATAAGTTAAATTATGAACTCCTTTTTCTAATATTAATATATCCAGCGCTTTATTTCGGTTGGGCCGGAAGTTGGTTTGCAAAATTTTCCCGATATTATATTTTGTTAATACCATTTTTGTCTCTATCATTTGGATATATTTTTAATTTCTTTAATAAAAAACTGCAGTTTATTTTTTTGTTTTTAATAATAATCAATGGTTTAGTTTTTTTTCATAGTATTTATTTCAAAACCAATACTAGGATTGAGTCCTCTGCATGGATTTATGATAATATTTTATCCGATAAAATAATTGTGGGAGAACATTGGGATGATAACTTACCTCTTCCAATGGAAAATAAAAAACTATTCAAAATTAAACAATTGAATGTATATGATTTACCTGATGATAATAATAAAATAAATAATTTAGTAAACATTCTATATAAAAGCGACTACTTTATTATAAGTAGTCGGAGAGTTTATTATTCAATAATGCAAAACAAAGATACGTATCCTCTGACTAATAAATTTTATGAACTGCTCTTTGAAGAAAAACTAGGTTTTAAACTAGTCAAAAAATTTACTGAATATCCATTTATTTTTTCAGACGATTGGGCTGATGAGTCTTTCCAAAGTTATGATCATCCTCCCATTTTAATTTTTGTTAATCAAAATAAACTAAGTCCAAGTCAAATGTTTTCAATAATTTCTATAAACAATAATTAGCTATAATATGTTTTTATTATGAAAAAAAGTATTAAAGTTGGTTTTGATCTTGATGGGGTTATTTTATATAATCCATTCAGATTTTTACGTCCCTTAGCCATTCCTCTCAAAGAAATAAAGCCATATATTTTTAGCCAAAAAAAATCACTATTTTATTTTCCAAAGACAAGAATCGAGCAATTACTATTTCGACTGCTACATATGACAAGCTTCATGGCAGATCCTGCACTTAAAGATCTTGAAGGATTGGTGAAAGCAAAGAAAATTGAGGCTTATATTATAACCGGTCGATATTCTTTTCTAAAAAATGATTATGAAAAGTGGTTAAAAGTAATAAACAAAAATAAAATATTTAAAGGCTGTTACCAAAATATTGATAATTCTCAACCTAACGAATTTAAACAAAAAATGATTCGAAAACTTAACTTGGATATCTACATTGAAGACAATTTAGATATTGTAAATAAAATACAAAATAAAAGTTCAAAAATATTTTGGATAACAAATATTCTGGATAAAAATATCTCGTATAAATATAAATTTAATAACCTTCGAGAAGCACTTCAAAATTTAAAATAATTTAAAGAAAAATATTCGGGAAGAAAGGATCAGTATTACAACTGAAATAATAATAAAGATATAACTGAATATTTTTGGGTATGTAAGATATTTTCCATTTATTTTTATCTTATAATCAATGAGGTAGATCATTCCGACCGATGCGAGAACTGCCAATAACGGATAAAAAATGAAGCCAAAAAAATTTAGAAGAAATACCGTTAAAGTTAAAAGCAGAATTATCAACAATCTTAAATTAATATTTAGCACTGTAAAAATAATACCTACGAACACCAATAAAAAATACGGTATCCCAATCCCTCTAAATACTGCTATCAAATATAAAAAAAATGCCCAGTATTTTGTCAATAGCCCAAGATCTTTTTTCCCAATTGTTTCTAGTGCCTTTATGATTGAAAAAATTATCAACAGGTCAATGAGGACTGAAGGAACTGAGTTAGCGATCATTTTTTAAATATTTTTTTAAATGGATTTAGGGATTTTATAAAAGCAAACTTTTCATTATCTATGTAAAAACGAAGGATATCCCGTGTCGTAATAATTCCTAAAGGTCTCCTTTCCTTATCTATGATAATGACACTGCCTATTTTCTTTTTAACAATAAGATTTATCACTTCGATCAAATGCCTTTCTTTTGTCAAAGTTAGAACATAATTTTTAGCAAAGTTTTTTACTCTGTAGTTATAGAAACTTATTTTCTCACTAACTCTCTCACCATGATGACTTGAATATTTTGGGCTGATCATTAGTTTTATCAGGTCATAATAACTTAGGACTCCTTTAAGTTTTTTGTCATGATTGATGACGATCAATTTTGATATTTTTTTTGTTTTAAAAAGATGTATCGCCTGAGTGATCGTATCATCTTCAAAGACAGTCACTAACCCTTGCCATCTTTTATTGATAATTTTTTCAACCTTAACTTTAAAAATTGGCAGATCTTTAAAATAAGACAGTATCCTTCTCGCCGAAATTATTCCCAAGAAATTATCTTTTTCTTCAAAAACCGGTAAGTAGTGGATCTTTGATTGGATAAACAGTTCACAAACCTTTGATAGCGGATAATTAAGATAAATTCTGGCGGTATGGGTTAAACAATGTTGAACTTTTGTATTTGCTGGAAGTGAAGATTTGATCATTGTAAAATATGGGCTGACGATTCCCACATACTTATTCTCATCATTAAAAACAAAGGCGGCATCATGTGAAGTCGACAGTTTGCTTAGAACTTTGGAAAGGTGATCTTCCGGAGAAACTTTTATGATATCATTCTCTTTTAAGATATTTAAAAGACGCATAAGCTAGTTATAACACAAATAATCCGTTTTTGTAAATGACCTTTTTTGTTCCATCTTTTAAAATTGCTTCAACGGTCTTTTCGTTGGTATTGATAATGTCACAATGCTCAACCGACTCATTAAAACCCAGATCTTTCCAATTTTCTTCTTTCATATTTTTTACATCACCGTTATAACAGTCGTGATAGGAAGTTCCAACGGCCAAATGACTATTACCAAATTCTCCACCAAAATTTTCATCATACAGGGTATTGGCCATAAATTTAGATATTTTTGAAAATCTGCGATCTGTCAATGAAAATTCGCCGATCTTATCAGCATTTTTTTGAGAGATCATCTCACGAAGAAGTTTTTCATTTTTATCAGCCGTTGCTTTGATAACGATTCCGTCTTTGAATTCCAATTGGATATTTTTTATAATGTTTCCGTAACGATATAGTGGGAAATTAAAAAATATCTTACCATTGACGCCACGCCAATCAGGTGAGGTAAAGATCTCAAAGGAAGGAATGTTTGCTCCTCCCCCGCCCTGCCATCGTCTTTTTTCACCTAATTTAATGTACAGGTCAGTCTTTTCAGATATCATATGATAGCTATCCACTGGAAGATCGTTTAGTTTTTTCTTTAAACCGTTTATCTCCTTAAAAGTGGATTCCCAGGTCCCAATCGGATTATTTTGGTCCAAATAACAAGCGTTGATTATTTCCTGCCAAAAATCTTTTAACGATATCCCGGCTTCATTGGCCATTCCTTCAGTTCCATAGAGACAAAGTGTCCAGGTTAGTTTTCCTTGATCTTCTTTTTCAAAAAGCCATTTTCGAAGCAATCGTTTATCACCGCTGTTGCTTACCATAATTTTCTTTGGATCAACACTTTTCAATAAAAATGGGTCTGTTGGGGCAATCAAATAAATCCTATGATCAATGGTGTTAATTAATGCTTTAGAATAGTCTTTTGGGAAAAATTTTAATTGATCGTCACTTGCAACTTCATATATCGTTTTTTGGAAACTCTCCTCTATTCCCTTAACCATTGGGTGAGCGCCTTTTTCCAAAATTCTTTTATAAACTGCCAAAGCCAGTGGAAGAGCTTCTGAATCGTATTGAAGATAAACCACTTGACCCTTTTGAACTCCTTTCCCCTTTCCAAGGGCAAAATCGATCATAACTCTTGCATAGTTTTCAAGGATTTTTTTATCAGGGATAAACATAGACAAAGATGGTAACAGAAAGAAATACAAAGTTCAATTGTTCTATTGTTTCATTGTTAAATTGTTAAAAATACATATTGTCATTCCCGCGTAGGCGGGAATCCAGACTTACCTGGATCCCCTTCTTCAAGGGGATGACAGCTTTATTCTTTTGGTAAAAAGTGACGTAAGATGTGGCCGGCATCGGCAACGGCGCGATTGCCAACAAGGTAGTAGTTCGGACTAAGTTCCGATGCAACCCCAACACTGTAGAATACCGACTCAATTCCCATTTCCGTCAAAGCTTTCTTCATAAATAAAACTCCTGCTTGTGTCAAACTTACTGACCTATGAAAGATCTTGCTTGGTTTTATCCCAAGCTTTTTGGCGGCCAGAATGAAAGCAGCAGCCGAGGCGCCGGAGGCTGGATTTACAAAATCACTAATTAATATTGGTTGACCGTTTATTTTTTTTAGTTGTTCTTTGTTCCTCCACAAAACTGTCACGGATAAATTGGTTGTCGGTTCCCCGATCAAATGAGTACGCTTGGTAACGACACGGATCTCGTTCTTAAGCTCGGCATTCTGACTTTTTCCAAGGGCAAGTCTTGTTGTGATTAGGCCGGCTCTTTCCAAGCTGATGGCAGGCAATTCTTTATCTTCAATTTTAAATTGT
>JANLIS010000047.1 GCA_024653985.1 Candidatus Roizmanbacteria bacterium | reverse complement strand
CAATATAGTCGTTTTTTATTAATTGCAGTTTCGACAGGTATGTTTTCAGTCGCCATTTATTACAGGGGATTGAAGAAGATCCAGGCGAACGTATCTACTATTCTTGAATTGGTCTATCCGCTTCTGGCAGTTTTCATAGATGCGGTATTATATAAAAGTTTCCTTGCGCCGACTCAGTACCTAGCTGGAGGAGTACTTTTATTTGCTATTTACAAAATTTCTAAAATACAGTTAGGTCATTCTAATTCCTATTAATGAAGGATTGTGATGTTACACCGTAACATTAGGGTGTAACAAATTTTTTATCGCTTGAAAAGTTTCATAAATGCCTCTTTCGGGATCTCAACCTTTCCGATCATCTTCATCTTTTTTTTGCCTTCTTTTTGTTTATCTAAAAGTTTTCGTTTACGTCCAAAGTCTCCGCCTCCAACTAACTTACCGCTTTTGATAAGAACGTCTTTCCGGAAAGGCGCCAAACGAGCTGATGCGATTATCTTTCCTTTATATTTTGCTTGAATTTTAACTTCATATTGTTGGCGGGGGATCAGATCTTTGAGCCTCGATGTTAAAAAACTGGCCTTATCGTAAGATCGCTCTTCAACCACGACTTCACTAAACTCGTCGATCGGCTCCAAATTAAGCAACAGCTCTAATTTATCGGCCTTAACTTGTTGGTACCTCAAAAATTCCCAGTCCAAAGACGCATATCCGGATGAGGCGCTTTTTAAATTATCAAAGAAATCAGAGATCAGCTCTGACATTGGCAGCTCATATTCCAAGACCGTTTGATTTTTATTATCCATGTGAATAAATTTGCCCCGATAGTTTTGACATAGTTGCATAACAACACCTACATAAGAATCTGGGCAAACGATCATAGCTTTAACGTATGGTTCAAAGAAGTTGTTATTTTCATACTTAAATTTGACCTGTGGCGGGGTCAAAACAAGCGAAAGGTCAAATTCTCGCTCTAACCTTTCTCGAACCACGTCAGCGTGCAGCAGACCCAAAAAACCGACTCTAAATCCTGCCCCCAATGCCATACTATGGATCGATGAGAACTCAAGTGAAGAATCATTAAGATACAGTTTTTCTAAGGCTTTCTGTAGATTAAGATAGTCTCCTGTATCGGTTGGAAAGATCGATGCAAACACCATCGGTTTTACTTTTTTGTATCCGGGCAGAGATAAAGATGCGTCGGTCACGATACTATCACCAACTGAAACTTTATGAATATCTTTTAGATTGGTAACAACATATCCGATATCACCATTTCTTATAAATTCTTGTGAAGTTAAAGCTGGTTTAAAATAACCAACGTCTTGGATCTCAAATGTTTCATTAGCCGCAGACAAGCGGACTTTTTTACCTTTTTTCATCTCACCATCAAATACACGAACAAACGCGATCACTCCCCGGTGGGAATCGTAATAGGAATCGAAGATGAGTGCCTGAACATTGTTCGATTGTTTCATTGTTTCATTGTTAGCAGAAAGCGAAGATACCTCTTTTGAGACTATCGCCAGGGCCCCCCGTGGGGGTGTGGCGGTCGAAAAAGACGGTGTCGAGCTTTTCGGCGATGGAATTTTCTCAATTATTGTTTCTAATAATTCTTGAACACCAACCCCGGTTTTTGCTGACACACAAAATATTTCTTCAGCTTTTACACCTAGAAAATCAATTAACTGCTTTTTTGTTTTTTCAACTTCAGCATTTACCATGTCTATTTTATTAACAACTGGAATTATCACCAAATTTTTTTCTATTGCTTTATATGCATTGGCAATTGTCTGAGCTTGAATACCCTGAGTTGAGTCAACCAACAAAACAACTCCTTCAACACAGGCGAGAGTTCGATCAACTTCATAAGAGAAATCGACATGTCCGGGAGTGTCGATCAAGTTTAGTATGTAGTATTTAGTATTTAGTATTTCGTTTTTTGAATCAGAAACATTAGATACTTCATACTTCATTCTCACAGGTGCCAGTTTTATTGTTATTCCGCGCTCCCTTGAAATCGGATTTTGATCAAGCATCTGCGCCTCATGATGACCTGCCTCGACCGTCCCGGTCAATTCCAATAAACGATCGGCCAAGGTAGATTTACCGTGATCTATATGAGCAATAATGGCGAAATTTCTTATGCTTTTCAT
>JANLIS010000008.1 GCA_024653985.1 Candidatus Roizmanbacteria bacterium | reverse complement strand
ACGTATTTTGAGAAAATCCAAAATACAAAATCACAAAATCCAAATAAATCTCAAAGCTCAAATTCTAAATTACAAACCGGAGAAGCGAAGATACCCGTTTTGAGTAATCGCCAAGGGCCCCTTGGGGGTGTGGCGACGAAAAACGCGGTATCGAGATTCGATGATTTTATATATTTCGCTGGGGATTCGGCCAAGATCGACGAAGATGGATATTTTTGGATCGTCGGTCGAAATGATGATGTTATTAAAGTTTCCGGCCACCGGCTTGGTTCAGCCGAGCTAGAAAGTGCCTTTGTCTCCAATCTAAAAGTGGCCGAGGCGGCTGTCATCGGCAAACCCCACGAAATAAAAGGCGAGTCAATTAAAGCTTTCGTCATCTTAAAACAAGGAGTTATTCCATCTGATGAATTAAAGGCGGAACTTGTCCAAACTGTCCGTAAATCAATTGGCCCAATCGCTACCCCGGACGAAATTGATTTTGTCGAAAAACTCCCAAAAACCAGATCGGGAAAGATAATGAGACGAGTACTTAAGGCTCAAGAACTTGGGCTACCTGTGGGTGATACTTCGACTTTGGAGAGTTAAAAAATTAAACTTTATTTTCGTGAAATACTCTAATAAATTCTGTTGTTCCTTTTTTATTGTGTAAGGCAACTGTTGTGTGATTTTTTCCATCTTCTCTCTTAGATTCATACAATGCATTGTCCGCCCTATTTGTCATAGCCTCAGCAATTTCTTTATAATTGCCATCATTTACATCTTCTACCAGGTTCGTTAAACCGCAACTAATAGTAACACCCTTTGGATATTTATTATCATTATTAAATGATATTCTTTCTATTTCACTTCTGATTTTTTCGATCATTTTTTGAGCTACATCTAAACTATTGGGGGTAATAATTAAGAACTCATCGCCTCCGAAACGAATTGCAAAGTCACCTAAATTGAATCTAATGTTTTTCAATACTGTTTCGGCAACTTTTCTCAACACTTCATCCCCTACTTGATGGCCATATTGATCATTGACCTCTTTGAAATGATCAATGTCTAACATCGCAACAGTAAGTTTTTTATTACCCTTAAATATTCTTTCTATTTCTCGCTCTAATATTCCTTTTTTTGGAGGGGATGTGTTTGGATTACCATCAAGAAACCTTCGAAGATACAAATTTGTCAAAGGATCGATAACGGAAACTTCTTCAAGTTCTCGCCTTGCTTTTTCTGTTTCTAAATGTTTTTTTCTTTCTACCTTAAATAAAGGATTTTTTTTTAATTTTTTTAATTCATTTGCAATTTTATTTCTTGCTTGTTGTTCTGATGGAAATTGGCCTAAAAAATTTTTCCTGCCCATTATTTCCAATACATTATCTTTATGAGGTGACCTTAAAGTTTTTTGTGATAATGGTATTTCTTTACTTTCTATCATATTTAAAATATTTTTTGCTAAACTATTGTATGGTTGATTTTGAGAAATTGAAAAAAATTTGCAAACTTGTTCGTTACGATATTCTTACTTCAACAACTGAGGCCAAATCCGGCCATCCGACCACTTCCCTTTCTGCCGTTGAACTGATGGTAACCCTTTTTTTCGCCGAGTCAAACTCGGCTGACGGCGGTTTTTTAAAATCTGACCTCCGCCACCCTAAGAGTGTCCAAAGTTTGAATAACGATCGAGTCGTCTTTTCCAAAGGCCATGCTTCTCCGCTAATTTACTCATTATATCATGCCGCCGGCACTATATCATATCCGGAATTAATGAGTTTAAGAAAAATTAATTCCGATCTTGAAGGCCATCCGACTTTTAGATTTAAATATGCAGACGTGGCAACGGGGTCACTGGGTCAAGGGTTGTCAGCAGGGGTGGGAATGGCGCTTGGAATAAAGTTAAAAATTAAAAGTGAAAAGTTAAAAGTTGAAAGAGAACCAAAGATTTGGGTTTTGTTAGGTGATTCAGAAATGTCTGAGGGCCAGGTCTGGGAAGCCGTTCAGATCGCCTCACATTACAAACTTAATAATCTGATTGCTATTGCTGACATTAATCGTCTTGGCCAAAGTACGGAAACGATGCTCGGCTGGGATCTCAAAACTTATGCAAAAAGGTTTGAGGCATTTGGGTGGAAT
>JANLIS010000041.1 GCA_024653985.1 Candidatus Roizmanbacteria bacterium | reverse complement strand
TTCTTCACCTCTATTGGATATCTCAATTGAAGGGGCTAAGGGAGTTCTTTTCAATGTGGTTGGTGGACCCGATCTAACGATGGCAGAGGTTGATGAAGCTGCATCGGTTATTGCAAAATCGGTAGATCCAGACGCTGATATTATTTTTGGGGCAGTAATTGATGATAAATTGATGGATCAGATAAAAGTAACTATCATTGCGACCAAATTTGATGACAATCGCTTAAAGCTGTTCAGATTTAAAAAATCAGAGGAAGCAGAAAAAGAACACTCTTTTATCAAGGATTCCGGTGAAAAAGAGAAAACCGTTGAAGAAATAGAAAGAGATGAAATAAATAGTGAGGATGAATTTATTGACGATGATTCTTCTGAGTTTGATATCCCTGCTTTCCTACGAAAGAAATAAACAGATATTTTTTTCTCCGGCTTATATTATAATAATCAGATATGTTTAAACCTGTTCACCCAGTTAAATCGTCTCACAGAGAATTTAACAGGGTAAATTTGAATGAGAATTTTCCAGAAATGGAAAAAAAGTGGTTGAAACATTGGTATGAAAAGGGAATCGATAGAAAGTATCGTGAAAAAAACAAGGATTCAAAAAAATATTTTTCTTTTCAAGACGGTCCGATCACTGCAAATAATCCTATGGGCGTTCATCATGCTTGGGGGAGGACATACAAAGATCTTTGGCCACGCTTTAATAACCTATTAGGTTTCAAACAGAGGTTTCAAAACGGCTTTGATTGTCAAGGTCTCTGGGTTGAGGTTGAAGTTGAAAAAGAATTGGGGCTTCACACAAAAAAAGATATAGAAAATCTAATCCCAGGTGATCCGAAGGCATCAGTTGCCAAATTTGTTCAGCTATGTAAAGATAGAGTTTTAAAATTCTCAAAAGTTCAAACAGAACAATCAAAAAGACTAGGATATTTTGCCGACTGGGAACACTCCTACTTTACCATGAGCGATGAAAACAATTATATGATCTGGAATTTTTTAAAAAAATGCTTTGATTATGGTTGGATATATAAGGGTCACGAATCAGTTCCCTGGTGTCCAAGATGCGAAACGGCCATTTCTCAACATGAAATGCTGACAGAAGACTATAAGGAAATAGTGCATCAATCGGTATATTTTGAACTTCCAATAGTTGGCCGAAAAAATGAAAATCTTTTAGTTTGGACTACAACTCCTTGGACAATCCCTGCCAATATTGCTGTTGCAGTTGATGCAATGTTTGAATATTCGTTAGTCGAAGTTGATGGACCCGACTTCGCCAAGGCTTCGTCGGGCAAGCAAAAATTCTGGATCGCCAAGGAATTAGTTGAACCCGTTTTTAAAGAAAAATACAAAGTATTGCGCACCGTAAAAGGTAGTGAATTAGTCGGTTTAAAATATCATGGCCCCTTTGATGATCTGCCTAAGGTAAAAGCGGTGGCTGCCGAAAATCCAGACAAGTTTCACATTGTTTTTGCAACTGATAAAAATATTTTACCTATCACGACTATTGAAGGAACCGGTATGGTTCATACAGCAGTATCGGCTGGGGTTGAGGATTTTAAAATGGGCAAGAAATTAGGTCTTCCGATGATCCCTGTGATAGAAGATAATGCCGACTACATGAACGACTTGGGATTTTTATCTGGAAAAAATGCTAAAAAACATCCAGAAATAATCTTGGATTTCCTTAAAAAAGAACTTAATCAAAACGGAGAATCTTGGGCTTTTAAGATCGTAGCATACAAGCACAGATATCCTGCTTGTTGGAGATGCAAGACAGAATTGGTATGGAAGGTTGAAGATGAATGGTATATTGCGATGGATAAAGAATTTGAAAAAAAGACTTTAAGGAACAGGATGATTGAAGTTACAAAAAAAATTAAATGGATGCCGGAATTCGGACTTGATCG
>JANLIS010000092.1 GCA_024653985.1 Candidatus Roizmanbacteria bacterium | reverse complement strand
GTAATCTTCTGTTTTTTCGGAAAAATTTTTTAATTGCGGATAATCTGTCTTCGATCATAGAAGACCATTATAGTAAACACTTGTTCACTTATGCAAGAGAAGATTATTATCGGTCATACCATTCTTCATGAAGGGTGATTTTGCCGGAAGAATCGATTGTCAGATATTGGGCGAAGCCGTAGAGAATAGCCCCACAACAGGCGAAGCGATTTTTTTCGTCAACCTCGGCCCAATGGTTATGTCCGATGATAATAAACTCATTTTCTTTAATTGTTTTAATGGCTTTTCTTTTGGTCGCTATATTTCGATAAGCAAATCGAAAGCGTAAAAAATTTCTTCCAAAAATATTTACCATTACTTGTCTAAAAAAATGTGCGATATTCATCACCAGATTAACGATTGGCATGATATTAAGGATATTTTTTATTGATAGATCAGCGGTTTTTCGAAATTGGTGGCCATGGGTGAAAACAAGATGATAGTTGCTAGATGATAGGTGATAGTAGGGAGCCTGAATATCGGAAAATAGATTCATTCTTTTGTCAGAAAATTTTTGTTGGTCATGATTGCCGAAAATATAAACAGCATGTTTGTTTTTCAAAAGAGGAAAAAGCTGGTTCCAAGGAGAGTTGATAAATTCATCAAAGCTGATCATATAATCATCAAAGAAATCCCCGTTAATTATTACTTGGCCTGATTGACTAATAATTTTTTTTAAGAAATCAAATTTAATTTGATCAAAAGGCAGATAAAGATGGGTATCTGAAAATACAAGGATGTTCATTATAAAAACAAATAAGGAAATTATAGACTGGATCCCCGCCTACGCGGGGATGACACATTTAATTATTAAATCATTTGTAATTATATTTTATCATTCATTGGTAGTATTTGTTTATTTGTAGTATTGGTAGTATTACTTTTTCAACATGAGGGCAATCACATTCTTCGGAACTTCTTCATAGTGAGAAGGCTCCATATAGAAAACACCACGGCCTTCGGTCAACGATCTGATAATCGTTGCGTATCCAGAAAGCTCTGATAGGGGAACATGGCTTTTAATAACAACTGCTCGACTTCTTTTTTCAGTTCCCAATATTTTTCCTCTTTTTGAGGAAATATCACCAATGGCAACTCCCATAAAGGCTTCTGGAATAGTGACTTCCAGTTTCATGATAGGCTCAACCAAAGTTGGACCGGCTTGTTTGACTGCGTCGTGTAATGCCATTGATCCAGCGATTTTAAATGCAATATCAGATGAATCGACATCATGATAGCTTCCATCGATCAAGGTTACTTGAAGATCGGTGATAGGATATCCCAGAAGAACACCTTTTTCGGTTGCTTCCATAACACCCTTTTCAACTGATGGAATAAATTCAGATGGAATAGAACCACCTTTGATTTTATTGACAAATTTAACACCTTCGCCTCTGGCCAAAGGTTCCACATTAATGACACAATGTCCATATTGACCGTGACCTCCGGTTTGTTTGATATATTTTACTTCGACATCATTTGCAGGTTTAGTAATCGTTTCTTTATATGCTACCTGAGGTTTACCGACAGTCACGTTCATGCCCATTTCTCTCTTCATGCGGTCAACAAGAATTTCCAAATGAAGTTCTCCCATTCCGGACATGATCGTTTGATTGGTTTCATGGTTGACCTTGACCCTAAAGGTTGGATCTTCTTCTGCCAATCTTTGCAAGGCATAAGATAGTTTTTCCTGATCGGCCTTTGTCGTCGGTTCAATAGCCAAGGAAATGACCGGTTCTGGGAAATTGATCTGTTCAAGAATTATTGGGCTATCTTGGTCAGATAAAGTATCTCCTGTCTTTGAGTCTTTTGGACCAATAACAGCAATGATCTCTCCAGCGTAGGCTTTATCGATCTCTTCTCTGGAATTTGCGTGCATTAATAATATTCGACTGACTCTTTCCTGTTTATTTCTATTGACATTGTATACATAAGAACCGGATTCCAAAACACCTGAATAAATTCTTACATAGGTTAATTTTCCGACGTGAGGATCAAGTTGGATCTTAAAAGCCAGTCCGGTAAATTTTTCCTGTTGATTAAGACTTCTTTTTTCTTCAAGTTTAGTTAATGGATTGATACCAGTTATCTCTTTTAGATCAAGAGGGGATGGAAGAAAATCAACTATTGCATCAAGAACAGGTTGAACTGCCTTATTGCGCAGAGAAGTTCCACAATAGACAGGAACGATCTTGTAGGCGATAGTAGCTTTTCTCAAGGTTGCCTTTAGCTCTTCAACTGTAATCTCTTCACCATTCAAGTATTTATTTAAAAGTTTATCGTCGTGTTCGGCAATCTGTTCAACCATTTTTGATCGGGCCTTGGTCACTTTATCTTTAATATCAGCAGGAATCTCATCAGAAACAGTATATTTAATACCTTGTGGATCTTGGTCCCAGATTTTAGCTTTTAAAGTAAGAAGATCGATAACTCCCTTAAATTCAGACTCTTTTCCGATAGGAGAGGTCATTATAATTGGGTTTGCACCTAATCTGTCTTTAATCTCTTCAACAGTTGCTTCAAAATCAGCTCCCAATTTATCCATTTTATTAATAAAACAAATACGAGGAACTTTATATTTATCAGCTTGTCTCCAAACAGTTTCTGATTGGCTTTGAACACCTTCTTCAGCATCAAATACAACGACGCCGCCATCCAGAACTCTAAGAGACCGTTCAACTTCAGCGGTAAAATCTACGTGTCCTGGAGTATCGATAATATTAATTCTTGTATCATTCCAAAATGTAGTTGTAGCAGCTGAAACGATCGTAATTCCTCTTTCCCGTTCCTGAGGCATCCAGTCTAATTGTGTGTCACCATCGTCAATATCTCCAATCTTATATGTCTTACCGGTATAAAAAAGAAACCTTTCGCTTGTAGTTGTTTTTCCTGAATCAATATGGGCGATCACGCCGATATTACGGATTTTATCAAGTGGAACATTACGATTTTTTGTGACGACTGGTTGTTGGGCCATATTTTTAAAATTAATCCGACCAATACTACTAATCCGACAAATACTATAAATAAATAATCAAATAAACAAATAATTAAATCATTTAATCATTTGGTTATTTCATTTTTCATTTATTGGTAGTATTTGTTTATTTGTAGTATTGGTAGTATTTTTTAACATACTTACCATTTCAGGTGACTGAATGCCTTATTAGCTTCCGCTAATTTTTCGGTTTGCAGTTTTTTTGCAATAGCTGCTCCCTGATTTTTTGATGCTTCAATAATTTCAACCAATAATTTCTTATCAAAAGAATGATACTCTTTATTGGTTCGGGCTTTGGCTGCATCAATGATCCAATTTAATGCTAATTTGAGTTTTCTTTCTCTACGTACCTCGGTTGGAACCAAATATGAAGCTCCTCCCAATCGGCGTGGTTTGACCTCGTGGATAGGTGAGACGTTTTCAATGGCTAGGTGCAAAAGTTTTAAAGGTTCATCAGATTGTTTTTTCAATTCATCCATGACTTTATAAACAAGTCCTTCAGCAACTGATTTTTTACCATTGATCATTAAGTAGTTGATCAACTTAGCCACTTCAATACTGTCGAAAAGCTTGTCTTTTTTAAATACTCTTTTTTTATAACTATGTCTTGGCATAATAATTAGTCTATAAAGTTTATAAAGTCTTTAAAGTTCATAAAATATTTGACTTTATAGACTTTACGACTTTATGGACTTTAGGAACTTTTAATTCTTGGCTTCTTCGTTCCGTATTTTGATCTTGAGCTGGTTCTTTTATCGACTCCGGCTGCGTCAAATTTTCCACGTACGATATGATATTTCACACCTGGTAAATCTTTTACTCTTCCACCCTTAACAAGAACGATGGAATGCTCAGCTAAATTGTGACCAACACCTTGAATATAGGCGGTCACTTCCATCTTATTTGACAACCGGACTCTAGCTACCTTTCGCAGAGCTGAGTTTGGTTTCTTTGGTGTCATTGTCTTGACGACAGTACAAACACCTCTTTTTAAAGGATTATTAGTCTTATTATATCTCCTCTTTAATGAGTTGAAGCTCATTTTCAAGGCAATAGACTTAGATTTTTTAATCCTGTTTTTTCTCTTCCTTTTTATCAGTTGGTTGATTGTTGGCATATTGATTTGCAAACTTACCGTAATATTTACTAATTAATTCTTCAGTGACGGGAATTAGTCTGCCAATTATAACATTTTCTTTCAGTCCTAACAAGTAATCTGTTTGACCTTTGATAGCTGCGCTTGATAGAACACTGGTTGTTTGTTCAAATGATGCGGCTGACAACCAAGAGTCCGTATGAATGGCAGCTCGGGTTATTCCAAGAATGGAAACTTTTCCTGAGGCTGGTCTTTCACCTTTGGATAGAACTCTCTTATTTTCTTCGGTAAATCGGATCTTTGAAACAACTTCGTCCTTGATAAGAGATGTATCTCCTTCATCTTCAATGATGACTTTATCGCTCATTTTTCTGATGATAACTTCAAAATGTTTATCATGGATCGCGATTCCCTGTGATTCATATACATCTTGGATCTCATCCAACAAATATATTTGAGCAGATCTCAGGCCTTTGATAGCTAAAATATCATCAATATCAAGATATCCTTCTGACATAGCCGTTCCGACACTGATTAGATCTCCATCTTTAATCTTTAATTTTTGTGATTTCGGAATCGTAAATTTTTGTTCTTGAACAGTAGCTTCTTTGCTTAAGGCTGAAATGGTGATATCATATATCTCTTTTTCTGTGTCCTCAATGACGGCTACTCGACCGGCAATT
>JANLIS010000038.1 GCA_024653985.1 Candidatus Roizmanbacteria bacterium | reverse complement strand
CTTAACAAAGTAAAAAAACTCATGAAAAATCCGACAATTTTTGATGGAAGAAATATTTACGATCCGTCAGATCTTAAGAAGTTAGGTTTTAAATATTATTCTGTAGGTAGGACATAAAAAGCGAAAATACCAATTTTTGAAAAAATATTGGTATCGAGCTTTTACTTTTTATGAAAATACTAATAACAGGTGGTGCCGGGTTTATTGGTTCTCATTTAACCAAATTTCATCTTTCAAAAAATGACCAAGTAACTGTCGTTGATAATTTCATTACAGGAAGTAAAAAAAATTTGTCCTTCAACTTCGCTCAGGATTTAAATAAAAATAATTTAAAAATAATAGAAGCCGATATTATTAAATTTGATTTTTCAACTTTAGAACCATTTGATCTTATATACGACCTGGCCTCCCCTGCCTCACCAAAAGATTTTATTGGCCTATCAATTGAAATATTAAAAACAAATAGTGTCGGATTAATGAACGTATTGGATTTTTTTATAAAAAGCAATAGTGGAACACTCGTTTTCTCTTCTACTTCCGAAGTTTATGGTGACCCATTAGCACACCCACAAAAAGAAGATTATTTTGGGAATGTTAATCCTGTCGGACTCCGCTCATGTTACGATGAAGGCAAAAGATTTGCAGAATCTTTAATGATGGCTTATTTTAGAAAATATAAAAAAGATATTAGGATCGCCAGGATCTTTAATACATATGGTCCGTATATGAAAAAAGATGACGGACGGGTTGTTTCAAATTTTGTCAATCAAGCTATTAATGATCAACCTCTCACCGTATATGGAGATGGATCCCAAACCCGTTCTTTATGCTATGTCTCTGATATGGTTGAGGGACTTTATATGTTCGCAACTACTAAAGATCAAGCTGGTGAAATTATTAATATCGGCAATCCTAATGAAAAGACTATCCTGGAAATTGCTGATATAATAAAAAAATTGAGCCGATCCAAATCAGAAATTACTTTTAAGGCTATTGGGGCCGATGATCCGAAAAAACGCTGCCCTGATATTACAAAGGCAAAAAGGTTGTTAAATTGGAAACCGAAGATTGATTTAGAAGAAGGTTTATTAAAGACTATTGAATATTTTAAATTTCTAGAGTCACAGCAATAGTGTATTAACACCGTCATCCCCTCGTAGGAGGGGATCCAGTCTATAATTACATTATTAAAAACAAATAAGGTGATTTTAGTCTGGATTCCCGCCTTCGCGGGAATGACATAAGATTTTATAAGAATAATTAAATTATATTTATCATGAAAAAAGCTCTTGTCGTCTTGCCAACCTTTAATGAAGCTGGAACGATCAAAAAACTTATTGAAGATATCTTGGAACAAAATAAAAAGCTTTCCAATTGGGAGGTCGATGTTTTGGTTAACGATAGTTTGTCAACAGATGATACCGCAAAGATCGTCAAAGAGCTTCGAAAAAAACATTCTAAAGAAATATACTTACTTGAAACAAAAAAAGAGGGATTGGGTAAGGCCTATCATCAGGCATTCGTATATGCCATTGAACATATTCAACCATTTGTAATTATCCAAATGGATGCGGATTTTTCACATAATCCCAATGATATTCCATCATATTTAGATAAAATCGCCAAAGGTGCTGATTTTGTCGTCGGTGCAAGATACATAAAAGGTGGCTCGATTCCCAAAGATTGGGGAATTCACAGAAAATTGCTGTCGGTGTTTGCTAATTTAACCATTCGTTTGGGTTTTATGAAATTAAATATCCATGAATGGACAAATGGCTACCGGGCAATAAAGATCTGGCTGATCAAAGATGCCCTTGATCATATAAAAAATTATTCAGGATATGTTTTCCAAATTGCTATGCTTGATTACGCTATAAAAAATGATGCAAAATTGGCAGAGATACCAAATAACTTCATTGACAGGAAATATGGAAAATCTAAAATCTTTGTCTCCCAATACATACTGCAAATATTGGCATATATTTTCACTCATTCATCTTTTATCAAATTTATAATCGTCGGTTTTATCGGTTTTGCCGTTGATTTCTCATTTGCCTATCTGTTTATAAATGAGTTTCACGTGACCAAGGCATTGGCCAATATGTTTAGTGCTGAAATGGCCATTTGCGTCAATTTTATGCTGAACAACTTTTGGAGCTTTAAGGATAAAAAAATTGCCGGAGGCTTTTTTGCTTTTTTGACAAAGTTTATTACCTTTAATTTTGTTTCTTCCGGATCAATCATTATCCAAGGGGTCGGACTTAGTCTGGCTTTGAGATTTATCGGAGACAGAACTATTAATCTTTTTGGGGTTTATAATATCGGATCATGGATCGTTTATAAGGTTCTTATCATCGCCTTTATCATCATTCCCTATTCTTATATACTTTATAATAAAGTCATTTGGAAAAAAAAGTAAATTGTTAAAGATTAAAGGTTAATTGTTAAATAATTATTAAACATTTAATTATTAAACGTTTTTTATGTTTAACTGTTTAATATTTAACAGTTTTTTAATAATTAACAATTAAGATTTAACCCTTCATTCTTTAGAGGAGTATTCAGAAGACACCCAACCTTCAGCAAACTCTCCTGACACTAACCCTTCAGCATTATCGTTGAATTTTATTTTAAACCAACCGGTTTTTTCATCCAGCAGTTCATATCTTTCACCCGGCTTGACCCTTGCTGATTCAGTCGCATCTATTGAACCATCCTCTCTCACTCTAAGCCAACCTTGGGGATTGTCACGTATTTTTACATAGGTTCTATTATCTGGCCCGGCGCTTATACTGGCGGTTGTTGTTTTGTCATCCGGTTCCTTTACAAAAGAGGAGCTTTTATCAATAGCTAATTTAAATGCGGCATTCACGCGAAATCCCGGATCAACATTGATCTTCTGTGTTCTTCTAAAAAATCCCGGCATAAAAACTGACAGCTCATGATCGCCTCTCAAAACGTTCTCCATCAAAGCCGGAGCAACACCTTTTTCATCTCCGTCCAAAGTAACGATTGCCCCTTGCGGTTCTGTCTCAACATATATCTCTCCAGATTCAGAGTTCTGAGGTTTTTTGGTCATCTTTACCGTCGTAAATATCTCACCGGCTGAAGCAATGTCTGATGAACCCAGCTCCCGGTTTACATAGGTTAAAGAATTTTTGTATACCGTTACTTTTCCATTCCATGAAGCTGTATCGCTGGCTGTCGCTTCCGGGATCAATTTCAATAAATATTCTCCAACTTTGTATTTGTCTTCAAATGGAGTCTTTCCAATAAAAGTACTATTTAAAAAAACGCTGGCTGTCGGTGATGAAATTATTTTAATTTTTCCGTATTCGTTTTGTTTATCTATGATAAAAAATCTTACTACCACAAAGACAACGAACAATATTACCAATACCAAAAGCAATGATAATTTTCCTTTCATATTTGTCATAACTTTATTTTAACACGTTGGTTTTTAAAAAAGTATGATATAATAATTTTATGTTAAAAGTACTATTCGTATCCAATTCGTCCAGCAGGCGACTCTTTGGGGAGGGTAGTGTTTTTATGGCCTAAAGAGTAAAAAATATTATTAATCCCCCGCTAACGGCGGGGTTTTTTAATGGCTAAAATTATTAATTCACAAATTAAATATGAAAAAACTTTGGAATCAATCAAAAACTGTTTCAAACAAATTGGTCGACGAATATTGTTTTAAAGAAGGAATTGAATTGGACAACTCGCTTGTCCTTTATGACGTCTATGGATCAATCGCGCATGCCAAAATGTTATCCAAAATTGGAATATTAAATAATGATGAATTCCTTAAATTAAAAAAATACTTAAACGAAATTATTGTTTTGTATAAAAATGGAGAATTTAAAATTTCCCATGATGATGAAGACGTTCATACAAAAATTGAGAATTATTTGACAGAGAAACTTGGCGACTTAGGTCAAAAAATTCACACCGGCCGGAGTCGAAATGATCAAGTGCTGGTCGATCTCCGCCTTTATAGCAAAGAAAAATTATTAAACATGAATGTATCAATTAATCAATTAATTGATACATTCATAATGTTTGCAAAAAAATATGAGTTTATCCCGATGCCGGGATACACTCACATGCAAAAGGCTATGCCTTCATCCGTTGGGATGTGGGCGGGCAGTTTTGCCGAACAATTGCTCGATCAACTTACGATTTTAAAATCAGTTTATAAACTTAATGACCAATCACCTCTTGGAAGTGGTGCTGCTTACGGAGTTTCTCTTCCGATCAATCGAGAATTAACTGCAAAACTTTTAGGCTTTTCAAAAGTACAAAATAATTCTCTTTATTGCCAAATTTCACGACCAACAATACAATTGTCAATTGTCCAAGTATTAACACAAATAATGTTGTGCTCTTCACGATTCGCTCAAGATATTTTGCTTTTTACGACTAATGAATTTAATTATTTTGAGGTCGATGAATCAATTTGTACTGGCTCAAGCATTATGCCACAGAAAAAAAATCTTGATCTAATGGAATATGCACGGGCTAAGACCCACATGGTTATTGCCAATCAACAATTAATGTCTTCATTAACTGCCGGCTTGCCATCGGGCTATAATGCCGACTTTGGCCAAACAAAAAAACCTTTCATGGAGTCATTTGACATTACTATTCAAACCTTGGAAGTTTTGAAATTGACTTTAAATTCAATCAAGCCTAATGTCGAAGTCTTGATCAAAAGTTGCACCCCTGAACTTTACGCTACCCATTTCTCTTATGAGCTTGTTAAGCAGGGTATGCCTTTCCGAAAAGCTTATTCGAAAATTAAACAAAATCTAAGCCAACTTGAATCTTCATATCCTGCTCCGTTTCTTAAATTATCTAATCATTCTGGCGGAACTAATAATCTAAAACTTAATTTGATTTCAAAAAATTTAGACAAACAAAATATTTTTTGGAAGAAAATAAAACAGAAAAATAAGAAGGTTATCAGTTTATTGCTTTCGTAAAAATATGAAAAACTTAAAACTCAGGCGAGCCAAAATTATTTGTTGAATATTTATTATTAATTTAATTTTTTATTATGAAAAACAAAACATCGTATATTAAAGTTGCGTCTTACGAAGCGCAGATTGGAAAAGTTAAAAAAGTTTTATTGTTATATTCCGGAGGCCTGGATACCTCAGTAATGCTTAAATGGGTCCAAGATAAATACAAGTCTGAGGTTATCACTTTAACCTTGGATATTGGTCAGCAAAAAGACGATCTGGAAGCAGTCAAGCAAAAGGCTCTAAAGTTTGGAGCTGCCAAGGCGATCGTACTTGATGCAAAGCAGGAATTTGCCGAAGATTTTTTGGCGACGGGAATAAAAGCGAATGCTTCCTATCAAGGCGACTATCATCTATCAACTCCTATGGGCCGGGCAATCTTGGCTAAGAAGGCCGTCGAAATAGCTAAGAAAGAAAAGGCTGATTCAATTGCCCATGGATGTACGGGAAAAGGCAACGATCAGGTAAGACTTGACGGATATATCCTGACCTTTGATCCATCTATAAAAATTATTGCCCCAGTCCGGGAATGGGCTATGGACCGAAATGAGGAAATAAAATACGCTCAAAAATATAATATCCCAGTCCCGGCCAGTATCGATTTTCCTTACAGCGTTGATGACAACATGTGGGGAATGACTTGGGAGGGAGGAGAAATTGAGGAGCCGAATTCAATTGCTCCGATCGAAAAGTTTTTGACAACTTATACTCTGGCAAAAAATGCCCCAGATAAAGAAGAGTTTGTCACTTTGTCTTTTGATCATGGAGTTCCGTCAGCATTAAACGGGAAAAAAATGCCTTTATCCGTCCTTATAGAAAAGTTAAATAAAATTGCCGGCGCCCACGGTGTCGGTGTTGTCCATATGTTCGAAGACCGGTTGGTAGGACTCAAAAACGGCGGAGTCTACGAACTGCCTGCCGCTGATGTGATCATAAAGGCCCATAAGCATCTGGAAAAATATGCTTCCACCAGACAGCTTAATGAACTGAAAGAAATAATGGATACAAAATGGGCCTACCTTTGTTATGCGGCACTTTGGTATGACCCAACGATGATTGCTATCAATGCATTCAACGATAAGGTCAATGAAAAGGTTACCGGTGAAGTTACCGTCAAACTTTTCAAAGGAACGGCCAAACCGGTGGCGATGAAATCAAAGTATGGACTTGACCATACTTCCTTCAACAACACTGAGGGTTACGGTTTCAACGTCAATGCCAGTGCTGGATTTACGGAAATTTACACATTACAGATGAAATTAGCAAATCAAAAAAAGTAACTGTGGCTATGGGGCGGGAGTCATCTTCCGCCCCAAATTATTATTATGAAAAAAGATCTTTTATCTATCACCGACTTATCAAAAAATGAAATCATTAGCTTGATTAATCTTTCTATTAGTCTCAAAGAGGAAATGATTTTCAATGGAGGTAATACGCAATATTTAAAAAATAAAACATTGACAATGATTTTTGAAAAGCCATCTCTTCGAACCCGAGTCTCCTTTGAAACCGCTATGACTCAGCTGGGCGGGCACGCCATTAATCTTAGCCCAGCTGATATTGGTATAGGTAAAAGAGAATCCGTTTCCGACGTTGCCAAGGTTGTTTCTTCGATGACAAATGCTATTATGGCACGCGTTTTTGAACATTCTTTAGTTGAAGAATTGGCAAAATATTCTTCTGTGCCAGTTATAAACGGTTTGTCTGATCTTGAACATCCTTGTCAAATATTAGCTGACTTATTGACGATTTATGAAATTAAACATACATTCAAAGGATTAAAAATTGTTTTCTTTGGAGACAGTGAAAATAATGTTACTCATTCATTGGCTTTAGCATCAGGAATTTTAGGAATGAGTTTTGTGACCGCTTCTCCTAAAGAATATTGGATGAAAAAAAATATTGTTCAAATGGCTCAAATATTAGCTAAAAAAAGTGGTGGAAAAATTATAGAAACTAACGATCCAAAAAAAGCGGTTGAAGACGCCGATGTTATTTACACGGACACTTGGATTAGCATGGGGGATGAAAAAGAAAAAGAAAAACGGTTAAGAGTCTTTCCACAATATCAGGTAACAAACAAACTCATGAGCTTCGCCAAAAAAGATGCTATTTTTATGCATGATATGCCTGCTTATCGTGGCAATGAAGTTAGCTCTGAAGTAATTGACGGGAAACAGTCAGTAGTTTTTCTCCAAGCAGAAAACCGCCTACATGTCCAAAAAGCATTACTAATTTATCTGTTAAATAATTCCAAACTGAGCTAAATTCTGCTATCATATAAAACAATGATCAAAGACGAAATATTAAAAAATCTAAGTCTGGTTTTAGATAAAATGAATATCAAAGGTATCGATGTCCCTCTGGAAAAACCGGCTAATTCTGATTTTGGTGACTATTCGACTTCCATTGCCCTGAAATTAACTAAGCAACTTAAGAAGAGTCCACTTTTAATCGCTGAAGAAATAAAGAAAAACTTTCCTAAATCTGATTTAATAGAAAAAATTGATGTACTTAAACCCGGTTTTGTTAACTTCTGGATCTCAACTGTACAATCGATTAATCAATTGACAGAAATTATTGAGAATGGTTTTACCTATCCGGAGTATTATTTTGGAAAAAATAAAAAGATCATGGTTGAGTTTGCCCATCCAAATACCCATAAACTTTTTCATATCGGTCATCTAAGAAATATTTCAACCGGAGAATCGGTTGTCCGAATATTGGAAGCGGTCGGTAATAAGGTCATCCGTTCAAACTATGAAGGTGACGTTGGACTTCATATTGCTAAATGTTTATTTGGGATAAAAAATTCAAAAACTGATATTAAAAAACTAAAGACGCTTCAGGAAAAAATAGAGTTTATCGGAAAAATGTATTCCTCCGGAACCAAAGCCTATGAAGATGATGAAAAATCTAAACAGGAAATAATAAAAATCAACAAAATGATCTACGACCGGGACCCTGAGATCATGCCTCTTTGGACGGAAACAAGACAATGGAGTTTGGAATATTTTGATCAGAACTACAAAAGATTTTATAGTCACTTTGACCGGCTATATTTTGAAAGTGAATTTTATGAACGAGGGGTGGAAATAGTTAATGATGCCCTAAAAAAGGGAATTCTTGAAAAAAGTCAGGGAGCGATAATCTTTAACGGTAAGAAATATGGAATTAATACCCGCGTCTTTGTAAACTCTTTAGGATTTCCAACCTATGAAGGAAAAGAACCCGCACTGGCAGAAAAAGAATTTACCGATTTTGGAGAATTGGATAAAGCGATCCACGTTGTAACTCCCGAACAGACAAGTTTTTTTAAAGTAACATTTAAGGTAGAAGAACTGCTTGATGAAAAAAAATATAAAGACAAGCAATACCATTTGATCTATGAATGGGTGAAACTCAAAGCAGGAAAGATGTCTTCACGGGAAGGAAATATCATTGAGGCCAATTGGCTGATCGATGAAGTAAAGAAAAAAATATTGGAAAAGTCCAAATGCGATGAAGAAACTGCAGAGATCTTAGCTGTTGCTTCCGTTAAATATTCTTTCCTCAAAAACGGAACTCAAACTATCATCCATTTTGATATTGATGAATCGATCGCTGTTGATGGAAATTCGGCTCCATAT
>JANLIS010000088.1 GCA_024653985.1 Candidatus Roizmanbacteria bacterium | reverse complement strand
GAAAGAAGATGGTCAAAAAATAAGTTTTAAGGAATCTCTTATTAGGAATTTTGCCAGAGTTATTGATACGCTTCCTTTGTTTTACATCGTTGGAGTAATATCCATTGCCAACTCCAACAAAAAACAAAGGGTTGGAGATAAATTAGCTCATACAATTGTGGTGAAAGCAGGATTTTAATTAATTGGTTTTAGATTATTCTAATCAATTTTTGGGTAAGTGGGAGTTTTCTAAGCCATTTTTTTCATTTATTTATTGGCTTTCGTTAATAGACTTTCCTGTAGTTTTTACTATTGTCTGTTTTCCGTCAAAACAAGCATTAAGAATATCCTCACCAAAAACCCCTGGGGGTAAATTACTAATTTCGCTACAATCCGGTATTCCTCCACCGCCAGTATAATATTTTGTCCAAACGCCGTTTATTTTAATTGCGGCAAATTGAAAACCTACTTGGTCATTGCCAAATCCACCGTATGCGTAATTTTTGTTAATAATTTGTATGACTGCATAATTTTTAGTTTCATCACATTTATTCTCGCCAAAATATTCAACACAGGCAGACAACGTGTTCTTTAAATATTTTTCCAATGATATGTCCTTCAAGTTTTCAGGAAAAGGAGTTGGCATGGGACTAGAAACAGCCGATGGGGAAGATGAAGGATTATTTGTTAGTTGCTTTTTTAATGGAAAGCCTTTGTAGCTAAAATATCCAACCGCTCCCAAAATTGCAATTATTAAAATAATGATTGGTACAAAACCGTTTTTCTTCATCAAAATTATTATGAATGAGTAATTAGAAGAAATCAACAGTAGGTACTACTACTTGACAAATATATTTTTCTTTTGTATCCTGGGGGGGAGGATATAGTAAAATACAAAATTTCTAATTTCTAATTACTAATTTCTAAATAATACAAAAGCATGGGAGAACAGAACAATAAAGTCTTACATCGATTAAAGATAGCAAAAGGACATTTGGAAAAGGTAATTAAGATGCTAGAGAACGATGAATATTGCTTAAATGTCATTCAACAGACACAGGCGGTGACAAGTTCCTTAGAAAAAGTCTCTGAATTAATACTAGAAAATCACTTAAAAACATGCGTTCGTGAGTCAATGGAAAGTGGAAAAGATATTGATGAGAAGGTAAAGGAAGTAATGGAAGTATTTAAAAGGAAATAAATATATGTCAAAAACACTAGTAATAGGTCTAATTATTTTTTCATTAGTGGTGGTTATTGGAAGCTATTATTTCTTATTTAATGGTCAAAAACCGCAACCGGCGATCATTTCGTATTCGATTTCTGATAAAGAAAGACCAAAGATTCAGGCTAAAATAACCTATTTCGATTTAGGAAAAATGAAAGTGTCGGATGATAAATCGGCCGACTTCAAAATAAAAAATATTGGTCAAAAAACACTACAGATAAGCAATGTTTCTTCAAGCTGCAACTGCACTTTTGGCCAAATTATAATTGATGGGAAAGAATCTGAACTTTTTGGAATGCATAACATATCAGATTTTGCAGGAGAAGTATTACCAGGAAAAGAAGCGACAGTCAGAGTTACTTACAGACCTTCTATCATGCCTGTTTACGGAATTATCGAAAGAGAAGTTTATATCAGCACCAATGATCCAGAAAATTCAAAATTAGTATTTAAAGTTAAAGCAAACGTTAATTAAATTAACCTAATTAACCTAATTTCTAATTGATCTAAATAATTTTCAATGACCAGACATCCAATTATACTAATTAGGATTTGAGATTTGGTAATTTTTTAGGTCAATTAGATCAATTAGAAATTAGAAATTTTATGGATAATAATTTTTTCTTCGGAATTTCCTTGACAGGTTCATTTTTAGCCGGTACATTGGCTTTGTTTGCTCCTTGCTGCATCACTTTTCTCTTTCCTTCATATTTGGGAACGATCTTCAAGGAACGGAAAAACGTTATGTTCTATACGTTGATCTTTGCTCTAGGCTTAGCATCTATTTTAATCCCGGTTGCTTTAGGTTTTCGTGCATTTATTTTTTTCTTTGATCAATTTCACCAACTAATATATTTCATAGGTGGACTGTTCTTGATATTTATGGGCCTAATGACTATCAGACCAATTTTCAATTTTCAATTTTCAATTTTCAATAAAATTAAACAACCAAAACTTGATAATAAGGTTAATATTATTTCCGTCTTTACATTAGGTTTAGTTTCGGGACTTTCTTCTTCCTGCTGTGCACCGGTGTTGTTTGCCGCCGTTACCCTAACCAGTTTGGCGCCTAACACTTTCCAGGCCATAGTAGTTTCCTCGGCCTATGTTTTTGGTATCGTTTTTCCGTTATTTATCATGTCATTGTTTTATGAAAAACTGACGGAAAAAATTTCCGGATCAAACCGTCAGAAAATTTACAATATTTTTAAATTTTTAGGTGCGTTTATTTTTATAACGAGCGGGATTTTGATAATAATCTTCGATGCATTGAATAAGATTCAGATGTATCAGATGGAAAAATACACAAAATCATTAAGATTATTTGTTTTTGAACTTTCAAAATATTTCCAAAATCCTGTCCTCGATCTATTGATATTTATTTCAATAATCTTTATATTTTATAAGTTGGTAATCAACAAAAAATAAAAAATGGATAAAATAATTGTTTTTATTTTCGGATTGTTATCAATTTTATTTACCTATTGGTTCTTTTTTATGAAAAAAATTAACACAGTTCAGGCGGAAGGAACGATTAATATCTTAGTTGATGGTGGATATAAACCGGAACGGATCTCCATACCCTATGGCCAAACAACCAAACTAATCTTTGAAAGAAAAGACTCCAGCGCTTGTTTGGAAGACGTTATCATAGCGGATTTTAAAGTTAGAAAATTTTTACCGCTTAATGAAAAGACTGAAATTGAAATTAATCCAAATAAAAAAGGAGAATTTGATTTTTCCTGTGGAATGGGAATGTTCCATGGAAAATTAATTGTTGAATAATATGAAAATAAAACAAACTTTTGCCATAAAGGGAATGCATTGCGCTTCGTGCGTTTATACAAATGAGAAGGCTTTAAAAGCAATTCCTGGAGTTACCGATGCTGCCGTTAATTTGGCTTCTGGAAAGGCGACCCTGACAACAGATTCAAAGGTTGAAAAAAATAAAATTTCCGACGCCATCAAATCAGTTGGCTATCAAGCAATGTTTGAATCTGAAGAATCGTTAGATGAAAAGATAAAAACAGAAAAAATTAAAGAACTGAAAAATCTAAGGATCAAAGTTTTTGTCAGTTTGTCGCTCGGAGCTATAATTGTTTGGGGGAGCTTTCCAGGAATTATGAATTTTGCTCCAGAGATTTTCAAAAACTTTAATTTTCAATTTGTTTTGGCAACTGTAGTTCAGTTTTGGGCGGGAAGAGACCTATATCAGGCTGCCATATCGTCGCTCCGTCATCGGATCGCTAATATGGATACCCTTGTAGTGATCGGGACCACCGTAGCCTTCATATATTCAACATTTGTGACGTTCTTTCCAAAATTTTTTATGGACCTGGGTATTGAGGTCATGCCTTACTTTGACGTTTCAACTGTTATTATCGGCCTGATATTATTAGGTCGTTATTTAGAAGCTCAAGCAAAAGCGGGGACTGGGGAAGCGATCAAAAAATTGATTGGTCTGCAGGCAAAAACAGCCAGAATAATTCGTAATAAAAAGGAAATAGACATTTCGATTAATGAAGTTGTTGTCGGAGACCTGATAAGAGTCAGACCTGGTGAAAAAATTCCAGTTGATGGTGTCATAGTCGAGGGGGAGTCGGCAATTGATGAGTCAATGGTCACAGGAGAAAGTATGCCTTCCACAAAGTATAAAGGTGATACTGTAATTGGAGCGACCATGAACAGGTCCGGAAGCTTTATTTACAAGGCAACAAAAGTAGGGAAAGATACATTGCTTTCTCAGATAATAAAATTAGTTGAAGAAGCACAGGGAAGCAAAGCCCCAATCCAGCGACTGGCCGATATCATTTCGTCTTATTTTGTTCCTATTGTCATAATGTTGGCGATTGGGACTTTTGTCGGTTGGTATGTATTTGGTTCCTCTCCCATATTTGTTCATGCCATGTTAAGGGCGATTTCCGTTTTGATCATTGCCTGCCCATGTGCAATGGGATTGGCAACTCCAACGGCGATAATGGTTGGAACCGGTATTGGAGCTCAGCATGGAATATTGATAAAGGATGCGGAAAGTTTAGAGACCGCGCATAAGGTCAATACGATTATTTTTGATAAAACTGGAACATTAACAAAAGGAAAACCAGAAGTTACAGACGTTATTTCAAATATTAAAAATAAAAATGACCTGATACAACTTGTGGCTTCAATTGAAAAAAATTCTGAACATCCTCTTGGAGAAGCAATTGTAAAAAAAGCGGAGGAAAAAAAACTTGTCCTGAGCAAAGTCGAAGGATTTAAATCGATCACCGGTCAGGGAGTTGAAGGGATGGTTAGTGGAAAGAAAGTCTATGTAGGTAAATTATTAGCTACGGATAAATATGATGACGGTGAAAAGCTAAAAGATCAGGGTAAAACAGTTGTTTATGTTTATATTAACTCAAAATTATCTGGGTTAATCGCTATAGCCGACACAATTAAAGAAAGTAGTCTGGAAGCGATTTTATCCTTAAATAAAATGGGAATAGAGACGGTTATGATAACAGGAGATAATGAAGCAACAGCTCGAGCGATCGGAGAAAAATTGGGTATAAAAAAAGTTCTTGCAGAAGTTATGCCGCAAGATAAGGAACGGGAAGTTAAGAAATTTCAAAAAGAGGGTAAGATTGTTGCCATGGTTGGAGATGGAATCAACGATGCTCCAGCACTAGCCGCTGCGAATATTGGTATCGCTATGGGTAGTGGCACAGATGTTGCTATTGAGGCGGCCGGGATAACACTTGTCAACAAGAACCTACAATCAGTTACATCGGCGATCAAACTATCAAAGCAAACAATGAGAACAATCAAGCTAAATTTGTTTTGGGCATTTGCGTATAATGTAGTTTTGATACCGGTGGCAATAATAGGGTTAATTAGCCCTATTTTAGCCTCAGGAGCAATGGCATTTTCAAGCATTTCAGTAGTTACAAATTCGCTTTTTCTAAAAAAAGCAAATATATAAAAAACCTATGTGCGGATCATGCGGCGATCACGGAAAGAAAAAATAATAATGAGTTTGACACAATTATTAGAAAAATTATCGAGCAAGTAAGTAAAATGTGAATAAAGGAGGTGAAAATTATATGATGGGTTACTATGGAAATTGGGATAACTGGAACAATATGATGGGCTGGGGAGGATTTGGAATGGGATGGATATTCATGCTAATTTTTTGGGGCGTTGTCACCTGGATAGTTATTTCCTTAATAAAGGGAAGCCACGGAAGAGGACATATGTGCGGACACGATCATGAATATGACGAACATGAAAAAGAAAATTCTCCGCTTGAGATTCTAAAGGAACGTTACGCCAAAGGAGAAATTGATAAAAAGCAATTTGAGGAAATAAAAAAAGACTTAAAATAATATAAAGGATCGAAGTATAGTGGACGTTGTTTTTTGGTCGGCTTATTGCTACACTTTGTAGCATATGAAGGCGAGGGCATTAGGTAAACTTGAACAATCAGTCATGGAAGTTGTCTGGAAGAACAAAAACTGTTTAATCAGGGAAATTGTTCAGACACTTCAAAAGAAAAGATCTATTGCCTATACGACGGTTGCCACCATCCTGCAAAGATTATTTATCAAGGGTTTGGTTGGCAGAAAAACCGAGAAAAATGGCTATTGGTACTTTCCGAAAATTTCCAAAGACTCTTACGTTAAAACTTTGTCAAAAAATTTTATAAAAACTTTAGTAAACTCATTCGGTGATATTGCCGTCAGTTCTTTTGCCGAAAGTATAGAGAATCTACCAAAAGAAAAAAAGCGATATCTCTTAAAAATTCTTGGTCGATATGAATCTAAACATTAGCCATATTGCCGGTCTCTGTCTTGATACTTTGAGGCTTATTAATCGACCATCAACCTACATTGGAGTGATTCTTTTTTTGGCATTTATAAAAGTAATTTTGATTTTGCTGAGAACAATCTTTTATGAAAGAAAATTGATTATAAGACCGGTACCGAAGACCATCACAAAATTAAGCGAAAAACATGGGCTCTCCGGCAGAATCAAAATAGTATCGGATAAAAAGCCTTTGGCTTTTTGTTACGGTTTTTTCCGTCCTGAGATCTATCTGTCAACCGCCCTCATTCGGTTGATGAACTTCGAAGAATTGGAGGCGATCATCCTCCACGAAAAGTATCACTTATTAAAGAATGACAATATGTTATTGATTACACTCAACTTTATAAAGCAGTTGTTCCTGCCTTTTCCTTTATTTTCGGACTTTCTAGAAAATATGACAAGAATAAGGGAAATTAAAGCCGATCATTTTGGTGTCAATACAATGGAGAAAAGAGAGCCGATGACCTCGGCTTTTAAAAAATTATTGAATTTTAATAATAATAGCTCTTACTTATTGTATTATTCTTCCGCTTTTACCAATTATGAACATTTCGAAAACCGTATCCATGCTTTGTTCGGTAAAAAAAACGCTCACTTTTCTTTCAAGCGAAAAAATATTTTAATAAGCCTGTTTTCTTTAATTATTTTGACTGGCTTTTTCTTTTCTCCCTTGCAGACGACCCAAGCGAAGAACCAAGAACAAAAGTCATTAGTTTGCCTCAAAAACACCGATTGTAGTAAACACTGTTGACAATAAAACAATAATCTACTACAGTATGTAGTATATGAAAATATTACAAATCGGTCTAAAGAAAACATTCTCAAAATCATATTCTTGGGCTTTGACAGTTTTTATTGCCTTAAACGTTCTTCTACTCTATTATTTCTTATTGATTCAAAAAACAACTTGGGATTCTTTTTGGCAATCAAATACCGCCTTTTATAGCTGGTCCCAAATAGTATTAAGTATTGTAAACGCCGTCTTAATCGGCGCTTCCGTATCAATGCTTTTTGAAGTAATTAAGGAAAAGAAAAAGACTTCGAAGACTTCTTTTTTGCAGACTTTTGCTTCGTTGCTTTTTTCAGCGGCCGCAACTGGTTGTTCTGTCTGTAGCGCTTTTCTTTTACCTCTTTTGGGAATTGCCGC
>JANLIS010000058.1 GCA_024653985.1 Candidatus Roizmanbacteria bacterium | reverse complement strand
ATTGACATATTTTGCTTAATCTAATACCATTAAAGTATTAGTTAATTAATGTATAAATATAAAAAATGATCATAATCATAGGGTTTGCTTTCATTGCCGGATTTGTAACAATACTTTCTCCGTGTATTCTTCCAATACTTCCGATAGTTTTATCAGGAGGGATAAGTAACGATAAGAGCAAGCCACTAGGAATAGTTTTAGGATTTATCCTAAGCTTTACATTTTTCACATTATTTCTTTCATCGTTGGTAAAATTAACAGGCATTTCTCCCGATTTCTTAAGGGCCCTCTCAGTAGTTATCATCTTTGGGTTCGGACTTTCACTTTTAATACCTCGTTTTCAAATTTTTTTAGAGAGAATTTTCAGCAAGTTGTCAAATAGTGTAGGTAGATCCAAAACAAGGTCGGGTTTTTTTGGAGGTATTTTGTTGGGGTTAAGTCTCGGATTAATATGGACACCTTGTGTTGGACCGATTATCGCCTCGGTTATTACTTTAGCTGCTTCAAGTACAGTGACATCCGCTTCGGTAATAATTACAATTGCTTATTCTTTAGGAACGGCAATCCCAATGCTACTTATCACATATGGAGGCAGAGCATTATTACAAAAAAATCTTTGGTTAGTTAAAAATACCGTAAACATACAAAAAATATTTGGAGTATTAATGATGATCACTGCAATCGGAATTTTTTTTAACATTGACAGATCTTTCCAAGCATATATTTTAGAAGTATTTCCCCAATATGGAACGAACTTAACGAATATAGAAGACAATAAAATTGTCCGCAAAGAATTACAGCAATTAAAAGATTCACCGATTATTATGAACATAAGTCAAGCTCCCGATTTTATTCCCAATGGAACTTGGCTCAATTCAGACCCTCTGACAATGTCAGAATTGAAAGGCAAAGTTGTCCTCGTAGATTTTTGGACATATACCTGTATAAACTGTATTCGTACCCTCCCATACATTACTGCTTGGCATGACCTTTATAAAGATAAGGGTTTGGTGATAATTGGAATACACACTCCGGAATTTGAGTTTGAAAAAAAGAAAGAAAATGTTGTAAATGCGATGAAGCAGTACGGTATATCCTATCCGGTGCTTACGGATAACGAGTATGAAAATTGGAATGCTTTTAATAATAGATATTGGCCGGCAAAGTATTTGATTGATGCAAAAGGGCAGATCAGGTACACCCATTTTGGTGAAGGTGAATATATTGAAACAGAAAAAATGATCCAGGAACTTTTGAAAGAAGCCGGTAATCAAAAGCTTAATCCTATACAGACAAAAGAAAAATCTGAAGATCAGATATCACGTCGTACTCCAGAAACATATCTTGGATCAGATCGTACGGAAAGAAGGTCAGATACAATTGAAGGTCTTTCTAAGGATTTTTATTACCTAAAGGGTAAATGGCAAATATCGAATGAGTATGCAGTTTCTTCGGCCGGTTCGTCACTTATCCTAAATTTTTCCGGAAAAGAGGTTAATCTTGTCATATCCCCAGCAAAGAAGGGAAACAGAATAAGGGTATATTTAAACGATAAGTTAGTGAACATAATTACCTTAGACACAGAAAGACTTTATAACTTGGTTAAACTGCCGGAGTACACGGGATCGAACGTTCTTAAGATAGAATTCTTAGATGACGGGGTCAAATGTTTTGCATTTACATTCGGATAAATTAAAAAAATAATCACTTAATTAAATAAGAAAATTTTTTCTTCGTCAAATGGTCAAATAAAAAACAAAAACCATAACAGCTTATCGTAAACAAAAAGAGAAACAATAACGGATAATGATTATTAAATGTTTTAATATCAGGAAAGGTCTTCACAAGCTTCTCAAGAAATATTATATGAAATAAATAGACGCCAAATGAATATGCTCCTAATATATTTATGAACTGACCTATTTTTAAAGGTAAGCTAAAATTACCGATCAAAAGTGACAGTGATAAAACAAAGATCGTTCCAACGAACAGATTCGCACCCGAATAATTAAATCCGTGAGTCTCAGGAAATTTATAATAGACCATTATAAAAAACGATATAACTGTCAGGAAAAGGAGAAAAATGGTTTTTTTATTTTGTTTATTCACGGTAGCAAATAAGATTCCAAGTGATGCATATTTTATCAGCTCTGCTATTTGTCCATAGCTTCTTTTTACTTGTTCAATCATTGGGTTAAAGAAACGGAAACTGATACCCGAATAATCAAGGGTCAAGGCCGCAATAATTATTGCAAAATGCAGTGGTGCACGGATCTTTTGAGGAAGATATGTGATAAGCCAAAAGATCAGGGTAAATAAGATTAGTATATCCAAATAGTATAAAGGGGTATTAACAACCTTACCTGTGAGGATCTGAAGAAAGGCGTTTTTAATACTGAATAATTTTGGATTAAATAAAAAACCTACTCCGGACCAAAAAACAAGAGGAAGAAACAGTCTTTTTATCCTTGCCCAGACGATCAAGAACGATAATTTCATTTGAGAAAAATATTTATTCATAAAAAAGAAAGAAAGGGTCACAAATATCGGTACAGTGTATGACCAAAGGGAGCCGAACAAATGCGCTTTGCTTGGAGCGATCACCCGAATGTGAATGTTCACGACTAAGAATATAAGAACTATTTTCAAAAGATCAAAAAGAGCGACGCGTGGCATAGTGAATATTATAGTAGAATACTTAATATGAAAGGCAAGATATTTATTATTTTAACTACAATTTTTTTACTCGTTATTTTCTTTACGCAATTTAAATTAGTTAATCGGCCGGTTAGTGATAATGATGAGGGTATATATTTAACTTCATTCTTGCTAGTTGATAAAGGTTATCAGCCTTATAAAAAGGCATATTTTTCCCAACCTCCTGGATTTTTGCTAAGTGTCTATCCAGAATTTATATTATTTGGCAAGACTTTACAGGCTGCCCGCCTGACGATCAGCCTATGGTCTTTTATTGGTCTTTTGGCGATCCTCTGGCTTAGCTTTGAACTAAAGAATAAATGGGCAGGGCTGCTTGTAATTGGCTTATTGTTCTTTATTCCATCTTATTATAGTCAGGCGCTAACTTTTCAATCTGACGTACTTGTTACAACATTTTCGCTGTTAAGTCTGGCAGCTATTATAAGATTCAGAAAAAAATTCTTCTTACCTTGGTTTATTCTTTCTTCGATATTTTTAAACATGGCTTTTTGGACGAAGTTCGATATAACTTTTTTCCCATCCTTTTTTGTAGCTATATTTTTATTAATGAAAGAGAAGGGGATATCTTTTAAGAAAATTATTAATTTATTTTTAATATTTATTTCAGTAAGTTTGGGGTTTTTTATTTTTTTTATTCTTCCATTCGGGATTAAAGATGTATTTTATAATTCAATCTTGCTTAGATTTCAAGCCTCATCAACTGCCTCATTATCGTTAATTGATTATTTAAAAAGAGATATTTTTTTGTCATCAATTATTTTTATAAGTTTAATAATGGGGCTTTTGAAGTTAAAGATATTAAATTATTCCCAAAAAATTATTTTTCTTTGGAGTATTTTTATCTTCATATTATTTATTTTTTACCGACCGCTTTTTTCGCACCACTTAGTAATATTGACCGTTCCTTTTGTTGTGTTATTCTCTCAATTGATCGAGAGCTTATTCAGAAATAAAATAATATTTAAGGTGCTAGTAATTATAGTAATAATTGCTTCTTTATGTTACCGAATTTATATAACAAAAAAAACCTCTACAATTTTAATTAACGACGAGCAGCGGGCGGCGATATCAATCATTAAAAAATATACAAATACAAATGATGTGGTCTTGAGCGACGAAGAAATTTTGAATGGTATGTCCGGCCGTTTACCACCTCCGGAACTAGCAGATGTGTCTTATGTTAGGGTCAGATCTAATAATCTAACACCAGAAAATTTCAAAAAAATAATTAATGTTTATAAACCAAAATTGATCATTCCTTGGAATGGAAGGTTGGATTCTATGAAAAATTTCAGGGAAAACTTAAGTGGATATATTATATTGGCTTCATTTTCAGAGACAAAAAACATCTACATTAGAATTGCTCAATAATTTGGTTATACTCAATTTATGAACGGAAAAGTTTCTATTATCGGCGGGGGACACGTTGGGATGAGCGCTGCTTTTGCCATGATCTTAAAAAATACGGTTGGTGAACTGGTTCTATTTGACCGTAATACTGACAAAATGAAGGGAGAGCAGTTGGAATTTCAGCACAGCTTGACTTTTCTGGGAACAACAAAAATTACTGCCGCCGAATCATACAAGGATTTAAAAGACAGTGATGTGATCGTTTTTACCGCCGGAAGAGCTCAGCTACCAGGTGAATCAAGACTTAGTCTGGTGAAAAGTAATGTTGAGGTGATCAAAAATATCCTACCTGAAGTTGTCAAACATTCACCAAATAGTGTGATAATTATGGTGACAAACCCCGTTGATATCCTAACCTATCAGGCAAGCAAACTCTTAAATTTACCGCCGGGCAGAGTATTCGGCAGTGGTACAAGTTTGGATTCGGCCCGCTTTAGGTTTCATTTATCAGAATTCTTAGGAATTAATCCAAAAAATATTCATACATACGTATTAGGTGAACATGGAGATAGTTCCTTTCCAACCGTTTCCCATGCCAATATCGGAGGACAACCTATTTCGACTATGAAGGATTTTTCACAGGCAAAAATTCAGGAAGCTTTTCAAAAAGCCAGAACTGCCGCCGGAACGATCATTGCCGCCAAAGGATCAACTTATTATGCGATCGGTGTGGT
>JANLIS010000043.1 GCA_024653985.1 Candidatus Roizmanbacteria bacterium | reverse complement strand
TAGCAATTTGAAAAAGTCTTTTTCTCGCTTCAGTAATGGAAATAGTCGTTGTTTGGTCCATATACGTACATATTAACGTACGTTTAAGAGGTTGTCAAGGAGTGTGGACCTGAGGGGACTCGAACCCCTGATCTTCTGACTGCCAGCCAGACGTTCTAGCCAACTGAACTACAGGCCCTATAACAAAATTCAAATATTAAATTTCAAATATCAAAGATATTATAACATTGCTTATTATATTTATGCCCTGAACTAACTACTTTATGGACTTTATAACTTTATAAACTTTATGGACTCTTTTTCGTTATACTAAATTTATGGAACAGCATGCGATCCCACGGCAGATTACCAGCTTTGAATTCAAATTGATTGGTTTTTTGACAATCAAACAGTTTATATATCTACTTATTTCTATCCCTACCGGAATATTGATTTTTTATATTTTTCCTGTCCCTATCTTAAACTTTCTCTTAGGTTTGACTGTTGCCGGGGTGGGTATTGCCTTTGCTTTTATCCCCATAAATGACCGACCGATGGAGGTTTGGGTAAGAAATTTAATGAAAAGACTCTCCTCTCCAACTCAATATTTTTTTAAAAAACAAAATCCGGCAATTTATTTCCTAAAGGATCTGGTTTTTGCTGATGACCCCCATCGGGTTATGTCACACATAGACTCACAGCAAAAATTATCAAAGTATTTGAGCAGTAAAATCAAAGCGGACAATCGTAAAAGAAATCAAGAGATAAGTAGTCTCTTTACTGATTCATTCGCTTCGTTATTGGGTAAAAAAAATAAACCACAGGTCGCTCCCGCTACTGCCGTTCCTAAATCCGCTCCACAAGCTCCGGGAATAAATCCTCCTCCACAACCTAAAATAAAAGCTCCTTTTCTTACGGGATTGGTAAAAAACTATAAACAGACTGCTTTGACCGGGGTTCTTATTTATATCAAAAAAGAGCCTGGTAGCGACCCAATTAGGATCCTGAAAACCAATTCTCATGGAATTTTTGCGACCTATAATCCTCTCCCTCCTTCTGAATATTTTTTGGAAGTTAAGGACCCTAAAGGAACTTTCTTTTTTGATACAATGAAAATAAGGATAGAGAATGTCAATGAAAAGCCGGTTGAAATTATGTCAAAAGAAATGATGTAAATTGACCTAATTAACCTAATTGATCTAATTATTCTAAATAAATCCCAATTTCCCAATTGGATATTGGTCATTATTTAGGTCAATTAGAATAATTAGAAATTAGAAAATTTGATAATGACAACTACTAAACCAACATCACCAGTCAAGGCCTCAACACAGTCTTTTATCGAAATAGAAGAGATAAAGGACGATATTGTTTTAATGAAGGATTTTTCCGCGGCAGCAGTTATTGAAGTTGGAGCCGTAAACTTCTGGCTTCTGTCTACTGAAGAACAATCGTCAATGATCTATGCATATTCTGAACTGTTAAATTCCCTGTCTTTTCCCGTTCAGATTCTTATCCTCTCAAAGAAGATTGATGTTTCCACTTATTTGGATTATTTGGAAGACAAAATAAATAAACAAAGCGTTGACATTTTAAAAAAAAGAATGATCGCTTATCGGGAATTTATTAAAAGCGTCATTAAAATAAATACCGTTTTGGAAAAAAGATTTTTCTTCGTTGTTCCTTTTTCCCCGCTCGAAATGGGAGTCAGCGGAGCTAATCCCGGATCACTAAATAAAGAATATGTTTTTACAAGAGCTAAAACAGCCCTTTATCCAAAACGCGATAACCTCCTTAGACTTATTACAAAGATCGGATTGAGAGGTAGTATTTTGCAGCGTCAGGAACTGACAGAACTTTATTACAACCTTTATAATCCGTCAGCAACCGGCCGCAAATTAGCTCCGGTTGAAAGTTACACGGATGTGATCATGTCAAGTCAATAATCTATTATTACATTGTTCCATGGTTTCATTGTTATAAAACAATCGAACAATGAAGCAATGAAACAATTAATTTTTTGAAAATATCTATGTTCAACTTATTCGGAAAACCAACAAACAATCAAGCTCCTTCCAATAAATTAAGTTCTGTTGGTAGTGGCAACATGGCCGACTTTTTGGCGGCCGGATCAGTCTCAACTAAAGATCTGATCGCACCCTCTTATGTTGAAGTTGATTTTAATAATTTAAAAATTGATGAAAAATTTTATAGAACCCTCTATGTCGTCGGTTATCCGCGTTATGTTTCACCAAACTGGCTATATTCTTTGATCACTTTTGACCATCCACTCTATATTTCCATGTATATCTATCCGACCGAATCTAAAAACGTTCTTGATGATATGAAAAGGAAGATCGCTGAGATGGAGGCAACCATTGAGGGAGATATCAAGGCCGGAAAAGTGGTTGACCCGACAGTTCAAGTGGCTCTTGATGATGCCCTTGCCCTCCAAGCCGAGCTGGCAAAAGGATCGGAAAGGTTCTTTCAGTTCGGTCTTTATATTACGGTTCCTGCTGATTCGTTGGAAGAATTGAACCGAGTTACCAAAGAGATTGATTCAGTTTTATCATCACTTTTGATCACTTCCCGCCAAGCAACCTTAGAGATGGAGGAAGGGTTTAAGTCAACCTTGCCTATTTTCTATGATAAGTTAAGTGTTTGGCGAAATATGGACTCAACCTCTTTGGCAACAACCTTTCCTTTTGCCACTGCCTCTCTTACCCGAAACGAGGGAATCCTCTATGGCCTTAATCAACACGATGGCTCGCTGATAATCTTTGACAGATTTACTTTGGAAAATGCCAATGCGGTAATACTCGGAAAATCTGGAGGAGGAAAAAGTTTCATGATCAAACTTGAAGCCCTAAGACTGCTCATGATGGGAACCGATGTGATCATAATTGATCCTGAAAATGAATATGAAAAATTGGTTCCTGCCGTCGGTGGAGAATATGTAGTCTTCTCCTCGGCCTCAACCTACAAGATCAATCCGTTTGATCTGGAAAAAACCAACGCCGGACCTGATGAGCTATCCAATAAAATCCTTGATCTTCACTCATTAATGAGGGTGATCATGGGCGAACTTACTCCTTCACAGGATGCTTTATTGGATCGAGCTTTGGTCTTGACCTATCGTGAAAAAGGAATTACCCAAGATCCGGAAACCTTCTCGCTTGAGCCACCTTTACTTGAAGATCTATTTAAGGTCTTTGCCGGAATGGAAACTCCTGAGTCAAAGGAAATGGCCGACAGATTGGAAAAATTTGTCTCTGGCTCTGCCTCAGGTATCTTTAACCAACATTCAAACTTTGATATAAAAAATCCTTTCACAGTTTTTGGAATACGCGACCTCGAGGAGAATTTGCGACCGGTTGCCATGTATATCGTCCTTGATTATATTTGGAACCGTGTCCGTCGGGAAAAGAAAAAGAGAGTCCTGATCGTTGATGAGGCTTGGTATCTAATTAAGCAAAAAGATTCCGGTGCCTATCTCCATTCTTTTGCAAAGAGAGCCCGTAAATACCAGATGGGTCTGACAACCATTACACAAGATGTAGAGGACTTCTTAGCGACCGATGAGGGAAAAGCTATTATCACCAACTCATCGCTTCAGATTATATTGAAACAATCAACTGCCGCGGTTGAGATCATTGCTAAGACATTCTTTTTAACCGGGGGAGAAAAACATTTCTTACTTCAGGCTGGTGTCGGAGAAGGGTTGTTTTTTGCCGGCCACTCACACGTTGGCTTCAAAGTAATAGCTTCAGATGAGGAAAAGGGATTAATAGATCAAAAATAATTACCTGAACTAAAAGTACTGGTTTATCAATTTATCATCCGTAAGCAGTTTTAAATTTTCAACTCTTGATTGAGTAATAAGTAGTCTATCAAAAGGATCTTTATGATAATCTTTTAATTTATTTAATTCTAAAATATGATCCATTTTAATGTCTAAAACATTAAAATCATATCTTTTAATTATTTTATCTATCGGGGTTTTTAATCTGATTTTTTTAAGTTTAGTTTTGATAATAATTTCCCAAACACTAACAACGCTTATAAAAATCATGTTTTCTCCATTAGCAATAATTTCTTTGTGTGAAGGTTTGAGTTTTTTGTTTCCCTCTGCCCACCAAATTAAAATATGAGTATCCAATAAATATTTCATTTTAGTGAAAACATTTTCTCAATTTCCGGGTCCTCATCGGTAAAATCATCTGAAATCCAAGTTTGGCCTTTGAATAGACCTGAAATTCTTTGCTTTTTTTCAGGAATATATCTTATTAATTTAATAATCGGCTTCCCTGCTTTAGCAATAATTACGTCTTTTCCAGCCAAAACACTGGCAATCAGACTTGATAAATTTGACTTGGCGTTATGAATATTGGCAATTAACATCCCCTATGTTAGCTAACTTAGCTAACTTTGTCAAGGGAAATTTTTATTTATCGATACATCACCGGTTTTTCTGTTTGAGGAAGGACCAAGCTCATTCTGCGTTCTTTTTTACTGACTCTTTCAATAAAGGCTTTTATTTTTTG
>JANLIS010000029.1 GCA_024653985.1 Candidatus Roizmanbacteria bacterium | reverse complement strand
ATTCAACCCCCAAACAAGAATTTACTTTCTTGAAAATTTTCATCTTTCCTCAACTCCAGCTCAAAATTCATTTTTAAAACTTCTTGAAGAACCTCCATCTAAAGTACAGTTTGTTTTAACCGCTGATAATAGAAATAGTCTTTTACCAACAATTATTTCGAGAACAAAAATTGTGAAATTACAAGGTAAAAAAATAGAAAATGTTGTAGGGGCGCAATTTATTGCGCCCTTGATTGAGGGTTTGATAAATCAAACCCCTACGACAAAAATACCATTAACACAATTTAAAATAACAGACAAAGAATCGGCAAAAAAAATTCTTATTCAATTGATTTCGTTTTTTCGCAGAAGATTAGACTCTGATAAAAAATCATCAAAAATTATTAAAAAAATTCTAACGCTTATTAAGCTATTATCAACCAATAACCTAAATCCTCAATTAACCATAGATCAAGCATTGATTTTTATCTGGAAAACATATACTATAAAATAAATTGATCTAATTAACCTAATTGATCTAATTTCTAAAAAATATCCAAGTCTCAATTACCAATTGGGAAATTGGGGGTTAGAAATTATTTAGGTCAATTAAAATAATTAGAAATTAGAAATTTATGAAGAAATCGTTTACACTTATAGAGTTGCTCGTCGTTATTGCCATCATCGGAAGTCTTTCAGCATTATTTCTGCCGAATTTTATGGCTGCTCGTGAAAGGGCTCGTGATTCACAAAGAAAATCCGATCTTAGACAGATCCAAAAAGCTTTTGAACTTTATAAACAAGATCAAACGCCAACAGCTATTCCTCTAGCTTTGCCAACTATTAACGTTTGTTGGTCAAGTGGAGCAAATTGCTCAGGCAATATATATATGAACAATTTTCCAGCAGATCCACTAGGAACAGCTTATGCGTACGTTTATACTGATACTCTTACATACAGTGTTGTTGCCTGCCTTGAAAATATCGCCGATCCTGATGGAGCGACCTGCCCAGTCATCGGTGGTTTTACTTGCGCTTCTCCAAAAAAATGTTATATAGTTAATCAACCATAGGATTATAAATTAACCTAATTGATCTAATTTACCTAATTTCTAAATAATATCCAAGCCACAATTATCAATTGGGGAATTGGGTTTTGGTTATTTATTAGATTAATTAGAAATTAGTAATTAGAAAATTTTAAAATGATTAAAAAAGGCTTTACTCTTCTGGAGATGCTCGTTGTCATCGGCATCATTGCAATATTAGTGAGTTTAGGGTTTGCCTCTTATTCAACAGTTCAAAAAAAAGCACGTGACGCTAAAAGGCAAGGTGATCTGAAGTCAGCTCAACAAACCCTAGAGCAATGCTATTCAGTAAATAGTTTTCAGTACCCAATAATTTCAGGCAGCCCAGGAACAATTACAGCAACCTGTCCTGCGCCAAACACAAGTATTACTTTTACTTTGACCGACCCTATTGATTCAGGGACTTATAGATATACTGTCACCTCAAGTACAACAACCGATTATGTAATTACCGCTGACATTGAATCTTCTACAACAGATTTTTCTGTCAGAAGCCAACAATAATATGAAAAATAAAAGTGGGTTTACATTGATCGAAATATTAGTTGTTGCGACGATCATGGTACTTTTAACCGCAGTGGGTGTAATCAGTTATTCAGTGTTTTTAAAACAGTCGCGTGATGTTAGAAGAAAAGCTGATCTCGGGCAGATAAGTGCCGCTTTGGAAATTTATAGATCCAACAACGATACCTATCCGACAACTGGTCTATCTCAACTGACTGCACCAACCGTTTATATTCAAACCGTTCCAACCGACCCAAAAAACCCAACATATACCTATTATTACACCGCAACAGCTTCCGACTATACCTTAGGCGCATATCTCGAAAATGGTGTTACTACCTGCGTTGCCGCTCAATGCGGCGGAAACTGTAATTATTGTTTAGGACCTTATGGACAAAAATAGAGGCTTTACCCTAATTGAGTTTATAGTGGTTATTTCCATTGCCTTACTTTTTTTAGGGATTACTTTGCCAAGATATAATGATTACGGTAGCCAATTAAAGCTTAAGAACGACGCCAAGAAACTAGTTGATGTTTTCGAACTAGCCAAAAAGAAAGCTCTTTCAGGTGATCTTTATGATAAAAACTGTTCTGATTTTACAGGTTATAGAACAACAGTTGTCGGGGGAACTGCCTATTCTCTAAATTTTTGCTGCTCAGGAAGCTGTACAAGCGTCCAAGAATACAATTTAAGTAGTGGGGTAGCTTTTTCTTCAGGAATAGGGAATTATAATTTTACCCCATTAATGATCTATCCGAATTTTGTAGGTAACACAATCAGATTAAGAAATTCTGTAATTAATAAATGTATTGATATTTCCATTTCACCGATCGGCGTGATTGAATTGAATGAAACGCTTATTTCTTGTTAGCTTGACCATCTTTTATGAAAAAAGCACTCGCCCCTCGAAGCTTAAGCGAAGTGGGGTTTTCTCTTATTGAAGTATTGGTCTTTGTTACAATAATTTCACTATTTTTTATTACTGCTGTAACAATAACTGTCTTTAGTTTAAAAAGTTCAAAAATTCAAGAGTACCGTATTTTGGCAACGCGGTATGCAGAAGAAGGAATAGAGTGGGTAAAGCAAGAAAAAGAAGATGATTGGCAATTGTTTACAGCACACGATGATTCCGGTGGGTTGGGGACAACCTATTGTCTAAATTCTCTTGATTGGAATGATAAAACTGATTGTAATGGAAGCTATGCTTTGGGTCCTCCAAACATTTTTAAAAGAAATCTGCTTATAATTAATTCCGGCAATCCTGTTGACAGAATTTCAACCGATATAACAGTTAGTTGGCTTGAAAATAGCGTTGAACAAAAAATTGTTTTAAAGTCCGTTTCAAATTTATGGGAATAGAATGAAAAATAATAAAGCTTTTACACTTATCGAAACAATTGTAGTCGTCGCAGTGCTTGGGCTGACTCTCCCGGTTATTTTTTCAATTTTTTTTGTGTTACTTCAACAACAAACAAAAATTTACCGCTTGAACACTACAAAGAAGGAGGGAGATTATGTGATAAGTTTGATTGAAAATACAGTAAAAAATGACGCAGTTATGATTTTGAGTAGCAATTCACCGATCCCTCCCGATGCCAGTAATAAAGAATGTAATACTGATTCAAGTTCATATTCATCCAACTCCAATCTTTATTTTTTAGATAAGGATGGCCTTTGGTTTGGATATTTAATTAATGGAACGTCTATTGCGTCTAGTTCAGCCGGCCTAGCATCTATCAATTTAACTTCATCAAAGACCCGTATAACCGGATTTTCCATGTCTTGTTCAAGAACATTTCAATATTCGCAGCCTTCGGTCGCTCTTAGCTTTGATATTGAGTTTTGTAATGATGTTGCATGCAGTCAAACAAGGCCTGAGGAAACTTCGTCACTTCACTATCAGACTAAGATCAAGCTAAGAAACTACTAGAATTAATACTTGATACTTAAAGCAAAATACTTTATATTGAATTTATGTCTGATAATATATTCAGCTTAGATGTTGATGAAAAATTTACAAAAGTCGTTGAATCGACGTTGGTTGGTGAGCTTGTTGATGTAACCGCACTTGGAAAAATTGAAACACCAGAGTTTTTTTATACCAGCAATTTGGAAAAGGTTGCTGAGTCTGAAGTAACTCAGATCAAAAAGCTAATTGAAACCCTTAATATCACCAAAAAAAATGTTAATTTGATCATTCCGGACTCGCTTACATACAATCAAATTATATCAATGCCTTTGCTTAACGAAAAAGAGCTGATTACTGCTATAAAGTATCAAGCAGATCAATTTATTCCGATGCCTATAGAAGAAACAAATATTGATATTGAAGTAATAGAAGAGAACCATAAAGAAAAAAAAGTTTTATTATTGATTGTGGCCGCCCCAAAAAAGATTATTGAGAGAATACAAACAACTGCTGAATTGGCTGGTCTTAACCCGGAATCAATTGAAAATGAACTGAGCAGTAATGGCAGATTTATCAATACTTTTAGTAAAAACATTGCATCTCAATATAAAGTAAGCCCTGACAAAGGACTTATTGTTGTTAATTTTGACACCACTTCCAGTTCTCTAGCTTATTTTTCATCAGATCCCTTGATCGTCAAGGAAAGTCATCATATTTCTATTGGTTATAACTTATTTTTGAAAGAAGCTCAAGTTAATACCGACACCGATATAAAAAAAACTGAAGCGATTTTAAAAAGTTATGATCAAAAAAACCCGTCACCGTACCCTATAGAAAAGATAGTTGATCCGTTAGTTAAAGAATTTGCTAATGAATTAAAAAATTTCTCCTCAAAATATGCACCCGCATCGATCATATTTACAAACAAAATATTTCAGTTCCCATCTTTGGTAACAAGCCTTGGTAAGGAATTGCCTTTTCCAGTTAGCATCTTTAGCCCTTATCCTATAATCAAAAAATCGCAGCTAGTTGAAACTTACAAGAATGATCTGTCTGTATTCATACCTGGCATAGGCGGAAACCTTAGATAATTTTTATGAAAAAAAACAGAATCAATCTACTTATCAATCGGGAGGACTATCAAAAATATGAAAATATTTTTGAGCGTTTTAAATTAAGTGCAGCAGTTTTGACAGGAATTTTGACGATTATATTTATTTCTTTTTACATCATTTTAAGAAATAGATTCAATACCTACGAAAAAATGAACATGGAAAAAAAGACCTACCTGCAGTTATTAACAGAGAGAAACAGAGATGAAGCAAAAATAAATTATATCGAAAAAAAATATTCCGATCTAAAAAAATATTTGAAGGACGATGCATCTTCTGCGACATATTTTGAGATACTTTCTGATTCTATTAAAAATAGCAGCGAATCGGCAAAATTAAAATCACTCGAAGTTGACAAGTCCCGAAACACGACTTTTATAATTAATTTTACTGTTTTTGAAAAGATGATGAATTTCTTGAAATTTGCCGAATCTGAACAATTTTTAAATAATTTTGAAAGCATTTCCTTAAAAAACTTGGTTATCGCGGGTAGTAATAAACAAAATGAAAACTATGAATTAAGCTTCGTTGGTAAATTTATTCCTATTAAAGTAGAAAAAAATAATGAAAACTAAGATAAAACCATTTATAAAAAGACTTTTAAAAGAAAATATCTACTATATTATCGGTAATATATTCATTTTTATATTGATAATAATTACTATAAAAACGGGCTTCACCGAAATAGCCAATTACAAAAGAAAGGTTACCACTCTAGAAACAGAGAATATTGAACTAATGAATAAAGTAACCCTTATGAACAGTACAGTTCCCGAATCTGAAAAACTTGATGAAGACGTCAAATTTTTGAATACGCTAATTCCGGATGTGGAGGATTATTTTTCAGTAATTTATGCCTTGGAGCAACTTTCAAAAAAAACCAATTTTATAATTACCAGCTATTCAGTTAATGTCAAGGCCTCAACCACGGATAAGTTGAGAATCAAAGTAACCGGTGTCGGTGACAGTCAGTCGTTAATAAATTTTTTGAAAGATTATAATTTTTCCGGAGGACGTCTGATAACCTCTGATAGAGTTCAACTTGATCCAAATTTTTCAGGCTCTATCATAATTAATCTGACGTTCTACAATAAAAAGACAACTGCTGCCAATAATCTTGAGATGTCTGTTAAAAGTAGCACCTACAAAGAACTTGAAGATTTAAAAAATAAAACTAATTTCAGTTTTGAAAGTAACGATGTTGCGTCTGGATCTTCCACTTTGGATTATCCAAAGAAAGCAGATCCATTCTAAGAATTACACCTTTTGATTTTTAAGAAGTTTCTTTAAGCCTTCGGAAACTTGTGCACCTACTTTCATCCAATAATCAAAGCGTTCTTTCTTTACTGTAAATACTACAGGATTTGTCATTGGGTCATAGAAGCCTACTTCTTCAATATATTTTCCATCCGCCTTATAATGTTTATTTACAGCCACGATCCTATAAGAAGGACTGCCTTTTTTCCCCTGTTTATATAATTTCAAAGCTACTGCCATATATTCAAAATTTCCAATTACTAATTTTTAATTTCTAATCAATGTTAAATTATAACATTAAAAAATATAATTTGACACACATTTTATATGTCATTCCCGTGTAGACGGGGATGACAACATTATTGCTATTTGAATGTTTGTTGTAGCGCTTCTTTTGCCGCTATTTCTTCTGCTTCTTTTTTTGAAGCCGCCGTTCCTTCTCCAAGCAATTTATTATTAAAATAAACTCCAATTTTAAAAATTCTCTTATGTTCCGGACCTTTTTCTTCAAGAACTTTATAGATAGGTGTTTTTTTATATCTTCTTTGTATTATTTCTTGCAATTTACTTTTGGAAGACAGATAAAGATTGTTTTTTAATAGATAGTCTAATTTATCCTTGAAAAGGAAATCGACTACAAAAGCGTAGGCAACCTCAAAGTTCTTATCTAAAAATATTGCGGCAATAAGCGCCTCAAAGCAATCTGCCATAATATTGTTATTTGTACGGCCAGCACCTTTTTCTTCGCCTCGTGAAAGAAGAAGATAATTATTTAGCTCTATTTTTTTAGATGCTTCAGCCAAGCTTTCCATTTTCACTATTGCTGATTTTATCTCTGTATAGTCTCCCTCTTTTAATTCAGGATAGTTTTTGAATAGATAAACTGAAGTTATGAGTGATAAAACGCTATCACCTAAAAATTCTAGTCGTTCATTTGATTTAAAACTAGATTTTTTATGTTCGTTGAGATAGGAACGATGGATGAAGAC
>JANLIS010000001.1 GCA_024653985.1 Candidatus Roizmanbacteria bacterium | reverse complement strand
AAACACACTCAATAAACCAAGAGGGATCAATAAAATACCCAACCAATTCCAATTTATTTTTTTACCTTTCAATAATCTTTCTATAAAGACCAAACCGTAAGCACCAAATAATAGAAGTCCTGGCGTCTTCGTCATCGTGGCCAATCCGCCGAATAAACCAGCTAACCAAAACTTATCTTTTTCAAAAAAGAAAAGTGACAGCAGGATCATTAGAATGAACAAACTTTCCGGTGCTCCGACAGATCTTACAACTAAAAATCTCGGTAAAAAGAGTAAGACCGACGCCAATACCAATGGATTTTTGGTAAGTTTAAATTTCTTTAAAAGATAGTAGAAAAATAATACTAATCCGATCGTTGCCAACAAATTGACGCTTAACATTGACTTCATGTATCCGAGTTGCCCAAACACTCCAATTTCTTTAACTACCCTAATCAAAGCAGGATATAACGGTAAATGGGCAGCAAAATATTTTGTCGGCGCCGTCATTTCCAAATGAAGGTTCTTTATTGCCTGCGGATTATAAAAAGTTTTTGCTGGCACAACATATAAGGGGCCATCATAATGTTTATATATAGTAAGAAAACTGGGCTCGCTGATATTGATCCCCAATAAATTTGTTGTTTTCAAGACGAATGGCGACCAAAGAACTAAGCTAGAAATTAAGACAATTGATGTTAAAATTAAGTAAGAATATATGCGTCGCATAACTAATATTGTAACAAAGAACTGGATTTTAATCTTGATCATTCTCGTGGGGGTGTTTTTACGTTTCTATCGGTTGGATGATTTTGCTATGTTTCTGAGCGATCAGGGACGGGATGCGATTATCATCAAGAGAATATTGACAGGAGAACATTTCCCGGCGATTGGTGCCCCAACTTCGGTCGGACAGGTATATCTTGGACCATTTTATTACTATTTTATTGCCCCCTGGCTTCTAATTTTTAATTTTAAACCCGTCGGCCTGGCTTTTGGCGTTGCTTTTTTCTCATCCTTATTTTTGTTAATTAATTATTTTGTTGTTAAAAAATTAATCAATAAAAGAACCGCATATCTATCCACTTTCTTTCTTGCACTCTCATCAACTCTAGTTGATTTCTCAAGATTTTCCTGGAATCCCAATCTTTTACCGTTGTTTTCTTTTTTGACCGCTTACTTTACCATCAAAAGCTTACGATCCAAAAAATGGTATTTTTTTGCTTTGGCTGGAGCTTTCCTTTCTTTTTCTGTACAACTTCATTATCTGGCATTATTTCTTGGTTTACCTGTTGCCATCGTTTACGTATATTACCTGGTTAAAACCAAGGGTCACTTGATAAATAAGTTTTTTAATTTATTTATCAGCGGATTCTTCTTTATTTTATTCACCCTTCCACTGATCATTTTTGATCTTCGTCATGATTTTTTAAACAGTAAGAATTTTTTGATACTTTTTCAGTCTTCACAAAGTCTTACGAGCAACAAACTGGATAATCTGCTCAATACCTTTACTTCCTTGAACAAATATTCATTAAATATTTCGCTAAACACATGGCAGGCGATCATACTTTTGGTATTTATTTTATTAAGTAGTTTGATAATTATATATCGTTCCAAAAGTCAGATAAAAATTTTTATTTTGTTTTTCTTAACCTGTTTTTTGGGTCTATCTTTGTATAGCGGTCCAAAATTTCCTCACTATCTGGCTATGGTCTTCCCTTTTTATTTTTTGATTATCAGCTATTTTTTAGGGGAAATATCAAGCGACCTTTTAGGAAAGACCGTTTTGGTTGTCTTTATATCCATGTATTCTCTGTTAAGTTTTCCGAAATTTGGCTTTATAAACATGCCTGCAGCAAATCAGATCGGACAAGCGCAAAAAGTCGCTGACTTTCTTGCCGAAAAGATCGATCGAAAACCGTTTAACATATCAACCTGGCCTGTTGAATTTACTGAAGACAGCTATTTATATTTTTTGGAACTGAAGGAGTTGATACCGGCCGATAGAAGAAAGATTGAGATCACTGATCAAATGTTCGTACTGTGTAATAAGGAACCTTGCCAAATAATCAATTCGCCTTCTTGGAATATATTAATGTTTGGAAAAGCAAAGATCGCTGATGAATGGAAAGTCGAAGATGTTAAAATTTACAAACTAGTAAGATAGTTAAATTGTTAAAGGTTAAAGATTAATTGTTAAATAATTATTAAACATTTAATTATTAAACGTTTTTTTGTTTAACCGTTTAATATTTAACAGTTTTTTTAACAATT
>JANLIS010000125.1 GCA_024653985.1 Candidatus Roizmanbacteria bacterium | reverse complement strand
AAATTCCCTGCCATTCTATCTCAGGATGCTTGTATATTTTGATATTGATATCATGAAGCTTAAATATTGGGAGAGGTTCTATTGGAAGAAGGCAAATGCCGTTGTTGTCGTATCTTCATCAGACGAAAAATTGATCAAGAATGAGGAACCATTGCTGAAAACTTCAATAATCCCGAACTGTGTCGGTGACGAAATGATCATTGAAAAACTGGAAGAAAAGGATCTGAGATCTCCGACGATATTTTTCCAAGGAAACTTCTTTTGGTTACAAAATGTTGAGGCGGCAAAATTCATAATTGATCAGATATATCCCCAACTTGTAAAAGAGCTGCCTAAAGTAAAGATCATTATTGCCGGGCAAAACGCAAAAAAATTAGGAGACCTGATAGATAAAAGTATTAAAATAATAAATATTGAACCGGATAACATTAATAAAGTGAAGGAGCTATTTAGGGAAAATACCTTGTTTATTGCCCCAATATTCGGACCGGGAGGAACCAGATTAAAAATACTGGCAGCAATGGGGTCTGGAATGCCAGTCATTTCTTCGGTGACAGGTATCGTCGGTTTGGAAGTTACAGATAACAAGGATGTTGTCATAGCCAACGATCCAATTGAATTTGTATCTAAAATAAAACAACTCCTGACTAACAAAAAATTTTATGAAAAAATACGAAAAAACGCTTACAATCTCGTAAAAGAAAAATATCAGTGGAATCAAACGGCAAAAGAACTTGAATCTGTTTATAAAAATTTATAACTAACCAATGATCAGAATAGGAGTTGACGGAAATGAAGCTAATGTAGAAAAGAAGGTTGGAGTGTCCGTATACACTTTGAATCTTCTCAGATATTTTTCCAAGGTTGCAGATCAGGAACATTGTTTTATCGTCTATCTGAAATATACGCCCTCTTTAGAACTGCCGGAGGAAAATAAATATTTTAAATATAAAGTGATCAAGGGAAATTTTCTTTGGTCCCAAATTTATCTACCGATCTATCTGTCAACTCATAGAGAGATCGATGTATATTTCTCACCGGCCCATTACCTGCCCAGTTTTTGCCCAGTGCCACAGATTGTTACTATTCATGATCTGGCATATCAATATTTTCCAAATGATTTTACAAAAAAAGACCTATGGCAGTTAAAAAATTGGACAAGATTATCGGTCAAAAAAGCAAATAAGATCATCGCTGTTTCAAAGACAACCAAGAAAGACATTATAAAAATTTATAATGTTGACGAAACAAAGGTTACGATTATATATAACGGATACGAAAAAACAACCAAGGAGAAAACCTCCGCGGTTGAGGATCCGCCGGCTGGCGGAGGGAAAACCGCGGAGGTTAAGTTAAAGAAATATATTTTATTTGTTGGAACCATACAACCCAGAAAGAACTTATCAGTTTTAATTGATGCATTTAATAAATTTCTAGAACAAAATAAAAACTTTAAACTTGTTATTGTTGGTAAAAAAGGTTGGTTGTATGAAGATATCTTTAAAAAGGTTAAAACATTGAAACTTGAAGATAAAGTAATTTTTACTGATCATATAACCGATGAAGAATTGGTTTGGTATTATCAGAATGCCTTTTGCTTTGTTTTGCCATCGCTTTACGAAGGTTTTGGTATCCCAATCCTTGAAGCGATGAGTAATAATTGTCCGACCATTATTTCCATGAACTCAAGTTTGCCTGAAGTCGGCGGTGAGGCGAGTTTATACTTTGATCCAAAAAATTCCGAAGATCTATTGGAAAAAATAGTAACTTTACAAAAAAATAAAGAACTAAGAAAGGAATTGATAACAAAAGGTAAGAAAAGGGTCAAGGATTTTTCCTGGGATAAATGCGGTAGTGAAACATTAAGTGTTATTATTTCTTCTGTAGAGGTATGATAAAAATAATTTTAGAGGATTTCTCATCGATAGAATATAACAGATCAGCCCTACACCCTCTTCAGACTTGGGAATGGGGTGAAGCAAGAAAAAAAACTGGTGTCGATATTTTGAGATTAAGTGACGGCAAAAATGTTTTTCAATTAACCATTCATAAAATACCAAAAACAGATTACAAAATTGGTTATCTTCCACGTTCTGTTTTTCCGTCAAAGACGCTACTGGATTTTTTATCAGATTATGGTAAAAAAAACAAAATTATTTTTTTTAAGATCGAACCAAATAAAGAAAAGTTAGAAGTCAAAAATCAAAAGTCAAAATTTAAATTAAAAAGTCAAAAGTTGATTGAATCAAAGCATCCTTTATTTCCAAAATGGACTCAAGTCCTCGATCTAAATAAATCTGAGGATGAATTACTTAAAAGTTTTCATTCTAAAACTCGATACAACATTCGCCTAGCTGAAAAGAAAGGCGTTGTCATAAAAGAGATGTCAAACAATGAGGGTTTTGAGATCTTTTCAAAACTATATTTTGATACCTGTAAACGCCAAAAATACTTTGGTCACAGCCCAAAATACCATAAGATCATTTGGGAAAGTTTAAAGAAAGATATAGCTCATATTTTGATCGCCTTTTATAACAATATTCCCCTTGCCTCTTACGAACTTTTTTATTTTAAAAAAACATTTTACTATCCTTACGGAGGTACCTCTACAGAATATAGAAATCTCATGGCCTCTAATTTGTTAATGTGGGAGGCGATCAAGCTTGGGAAAAAACTTGGTGCCGACAAATTTGATATGTGGGGATCGCTTGGGCCAAACTATGATACAACTGACCCATGGTCCGGTTTTACTCGCTTCAAAGAAGGCTACAACACAAAATTTACGGAGTTTATTGGAAGTTATGATTTGGTTGTTAATCCAATTTTATATAAAATCTATAATGCTGTTTATTCTCTACGGGAAATTTACCTCAAATTTAAACGATGATTTGTTTTCGTAGGGGTCGGGTATTCCGACCCACAAAGGGCGGGGAAACCCCGCCCCTACAAATTAAACAATCAAACAATTTAACAACAAAGCAATTTTGACTTTTTATTTTTCGCTTGAAAAGAAGAAGGAGAAGGAGTAATATTGCTGATATATGGCAGTATCAGTGGGAGGAAATGCTCCAACTCCAGATTTTCAAACAGGTTTTTTATCTGCTCGTGAAAATGCTTCAAGAACAAATATAATATCTAAGCCTGATATTAAATTAAATTTATTGGCAAGAGGATATATTTGGATTATAAAATTTTTATCAAACTTGGCGAAATTTAAAAAATAATTTATTTTCCCTTCAGTGCCACTTTCAGAACCTGATCAACGTGGTCGACGTAGTGAAATTTCAGATCTTTAAGAACATTTTGCGGGATGTCTTCAAGATCTTTTTTATTGTCTTTGGGGATAATGACGGTTTTTATTCCAGCTCTGTGGGCTGCGATTATTTTTTCTTTGATACCGCCGATCTCCAAA
>JANLIS010000110.1 GCA_024653985.1 Candidatus Roizmanbacteria bacterium | reverse complement strand
TCAGGTTTTGTTTTGGCAAAGGATCCGGAAGCAAAGCTTCGTGAACTGGCTGAAGGATTCAAGGTGTAAATATCTTATCGACGGTCGTCTACAAGATATATCTATCATGAAATTTATCCTGTTTTTATACCTTATTTCTTTATTTTTGTAGGTTATAAGCGGTAGATAAATAAATTGTCAAATGGTTTCATTGTTTCATGGTTGAAAAACACCGAAGAACAATTCGTTTAAAAAAATACGATTATTCCAATTCAGGATATTATTTTGTCACAATTTGTACACAAGACAGAAAATGTTTGTTTGGAAATGTGGTTGATAATAAAATGGTTTTAAACAACGTCGGAAATATGATTAAAAAATTATGGTTAAAAATACCAGAACGATTTAAAATGGTTGAAATGGATATATTTCAAATAATGCCAAATCATTTACACGGAATCATTTCAATCGTAGGGGCAACCCTTGTGGTTGCCCAATCATTATCACGGGCGGGTATAAAACCCAGGGCAGGCATAAAGCCTGCCCCTACAACGGTTGCCACGACAACGATTGTCCCAATAACAATTGTTCCAACGGTTGGGAATATTGTTGGTGGATTTAAATCATTAATAACACATGAATATATTATGAATGTTAAAAACAATAATTGGCCATCGTTTGAAAAACGTTTATGGCAACGAAATTTTTATGAACATATTATCCGCAACAAATATGAATTAAACAAAATTCGTCAATACATTAAAAACAATCCTCTAAATTGGAACGAAGACAGAAATAATTTGAGATTATAAAAAAATAAGGGCGAAGATGCCGGAGGATAAGCCTAATAATATTCCGCCGATGACATCCGTTGTCCAATGCTCACCAAGGGAGATTCTCGATACAAGCATAGTTACGTTTATTGTTAACAGGAATATATTAAAAATAACTTTGCTTGAATATTTTATTTTCATTTTGTTGACAATATAGGCAATTATTATAGAAACAAAAACCACCCTTAGACTATGTCCGGATGGATACGAAGATCCGGGCTGGATATATGAGGAGGGGAATAAGAATTCCAGATTATATCTGAAAAATAAAAAAGGAGGGCCAGGGTGATTCATTAATGTTTTACCGATTATTTCAATTACATGAGCAACTGCCAAGGGCACAAATATCAAAAAAGATAATATTTTTTTTCTGAAAAGAGCAATAAAAAATAAGAAGCCGGCTAATATCTCAAAACTTCCGACCAAGCTAAAAAATGACAGGAAAGAATCATGTTGATGAGGAATACGATCCTGCAGCTTAACTGTTGTATCAAAATCAAAAGTATTTAATAATTCTGTTTTGACGATAAAAGTAAACACGATAAACGAAATAAAAAACAAGCTAGCAAGTATGATAGTTCTAAGTTTTTTCATTTAGGTTCAATTTTGAGTATACTAAAATAACCAAAACTATAAAACCGGCAAGATAAAAAGCATTATCTTTTCCGAAGAATTCAAATACGACCCCGCCGATGATAGGTCCAATTATTCGACCAAAACTTCCGGCTGATTGAAGAAATCCAAGTGTTCCTCCATATTCTTCTTTAGGCACATTCTCTGAGGCTAATGCCTGAATTGTCGGATTTGAAAGACCATATCCAAAAGGAAGAAAAAACAAAGAGATATACAAAAAATTTGGGGTAGGGATAAGTGGAATAAGAACTAATCCAAGAAACAAACAGATCAAAGATATATATAAAATATTTTTTTCACTAAATTTTTTTATTAGAAAAGGAAGTACTTTTAATTGTACAAGCACCGCCAGTATTCCAATATATGCAAACAACCAACCATTTTGAGCCGGTCCGTAATTAAAAGTTTTTTGTGTCCAAAGAGCAAAATTTCCCTGTTGGATCGATGATGCAAGATTGACAATAAAAAAAACAACAATTAATATCCCGATGGGATAAATAGACAAAACTCTTTTGAATTCTTTAAAATTTAGTTTGGTTTTTGGCGAAACCATGGCTTTTTTTTCATCAACGGTTTCCTTTAAGAAAAATATGGTGGCGAAAACGGAAAGGAGTGAAATAGCAGTAGCAAAATAGGCCGGGGTGGAAAAGGAAAATTTAGATAAAAATCCTCCAATGGCCGGACCAAAGATAAATCCTAACCCAAAAGCGGCGCCAATCATTCCCATTCCCTTAGCCCGGTCTTTTTTTGTCGTAACATCAGCTATATAAGCTTGAGCTATTGATATATTCCCTCCGGTTATTCCGTCAATTATTCTTGACAAAAATAATAGAGGTAAATTTCCCGCCAGACCGAGGATAAGATATCCGATAGCGCTGCCGAGTTGAGAAATTATCAATAGTTTTTTTCTTCCATAACGATCAGATAGTCGTCCCAAAATAGGAGAGGCGATCAGTTGAAAAAACGAATAAACGGCCGTCAATAGTCCAATTTGGAAAGGGGTTGCTTGATAAATTTCTGCAATATAAGGGAGGAGTGGAAGGATGATCCCGAATCCTAAAAGATCAATAAAAACGATCAAAAAAATTGTCAGCAATGATTTATTTTTCATAGAAACGACAATTATAACAATAATTTCTGTTAGAATATAGGTTAGCCAAAGGTCAATTTTATACGGAGCGTAGCTCAGATGGCTAGAGCGCAGCGTTTGGGACGCTGAGGCCGCGAGTTCAAGTCCCGCCGCTCCGACCAGTGAAAAAAAAATATTTACTTTTTTTTATCCCTCTATTTTTTTTTGTTTTTTTCTTTGTACTTCAAAAAAATAATTGTTCTAATCCTCAAGCAAAAAAGTATTCTATTGACAATAAAAATTACTGTTTGTTAACGGCCAATAATTTTCAAGAATGGGAAAAAGGCCTAATGAATATAAAAAAGCCTGTCAATTTTGACGGAATGATTTTTATTTTTCCTGATAAACAAATAAGAACTTTTTGGAATAAGAATACATACATGGACTTGGATTTATATTGGATGGACGAGGATAAAGTTGTGGGGAAGAGTTTGTTACAAAACATCAATAAAAGTAAAAAGATTCTTACAGTAGAATCGAAAGAAAAAGTTAATAAAGTAGTTGAATTAATTAGATAGAAGGAGGTTTTTTTGATTTTCCTTTAAGATCATTAAAAGCTTTTTTAAAAGCTCCGGGGAAATCCCACATAGTTACTGCTACTGCAACAAAAGTCCACCCAATTTGAGCCGCTAAATTTTTTGTATTTTGTATTCTATCTAAAACTTTATCAACATGAGGAAAACGACTTAAATTTTCTTGAGCGATCATAAAATTATTATATCAACTAATTATTTTTTTAATGCTTCAATCCCAGGTAATGTTCCTTTTTCAATCAACTCCAACATAGCTCCGCCACCCGTAGAAATGTGAGTTATTTTATCTAGATATTCTTTCTTTGAAATA
>JANLIS010000102.1 GCA_024653985.1 Candidatus Roizmanbacteria bacterium | reverse complement strand
ATTGGCTTTGATCGTGGAGCAGTTTCTGAATTAATTATTGAAGGAAAAACCGGTTTTGTTGTTTCCCCCGAATCAGGAATTGAGGGACTAAAAACCGCTCTGTCAAAAATTAATACAATTAAATCTCAGGACTGCCGTAACCACGTTGTCAAAAACTTCTCAACTCAAACCATGGTTGACAATTATGAGAAAACGTATTTAGATATAATTAAGGTCCGTCCTTAAATGAGGACGGACCTTATATTAAGAGAGTCCCTATGAAAAAAATTGCCTTTTTACATTTTGCTTACCCGCCAAACGTTGGTGGAGTTGAATTTTTTATTAAAGAACAGGCGGAAATATTTTCTCATTTAGGATATGATGTGTTGATTTTGACTGGGTCGGGAAAAAATAATAATAAAAACGTCCAGCTTATTGAGTTGCCACTACTACAATCTTTATATAATACCGATCCCAAACTTCTTGAGGAAATATTAAGCAAAGGCATTAACAATGAAAGTTTTAAAAAATTGAGCAATGAAATTGAAGAAAAAATCAGTGAATTCTTACAAGATCGAGAAATAATAATTGTCCATAATATGCTTAGTTTGATATTTAATATCCCTTTTATTTATGCTTTTAAATCGTATATAAAAAAACATCCGGAGAAAAAAATAATTTCTTGGGTTCATGATCATAAATATATTGGTTTTGACCGAATTCGAACTAACGATTTTTTACTTCATAAAGACGTCAATGCTTTGATTACTGAAAAAATCGAGGGAGTAATATATGTTACTATTTCTGAGACTTTGAAAAGACTTTTGACTAAAGTTACCAATCTGGAATATTCTGAAATTATTGTTATTCCAAACGGGATTAATATTAAAGAGTTCCTGGAAATCGACGACTTCGTTTGGCAGTTAGTCGAAGAAAGATCTCTTCGAAGTAAATTTCCGATTATATTATCACCTGTTAATATTATTGACCGAAAAAATATTGAATATTCACTTGATATTATTTTTCACTTAAAGGAACTTTACCCTAATCTTATTTATATCGTCACCGGTATGGTTTCCCATTATAAAGAAAGAGAGAAATATTACAAATTATTACTTAAAAAAATAGAAAAATTGGATCTAAAAAATAATGTATTATTCTTAAGTCAGTATCTTAAAAGAAGCATGCATAAATCAGAAATTCATGATTTTTATTCACTCGCTGACATGATTTTTTATTTTTCCAAAAGCGAAAATTTTGGTCTTCCTTTACTTGAAGCAACACTAGCTAAAACTCCGATCCTTCTTTCCAATCTTAATGTCTTTAAGGAAATTGGTAACGAAAATTTTTCTTATGTGGATACTGAAAAAACACCCGCCAAAGAAGTGGTAAAAAACATCGTCGATCTTCTGGAAAATGACAAGCTATTATTAATGAATCGTATCGTTAAAGAAAACTACGATTTAACCGATATTGTTAAGAAAAACCTTATCCCTCTAATAGATAAATAATGTTATAATATCTTCATGAAAGTTTTATTTACCGTTTGGGAATTGGCCCCTTTTTTTCACGTCGGAGGGCTTGGAGATATTGCCAGATCACTACCCAAAGCCCTTTACTCTTCCAAGGTTGATATCAGAGTAATTTTACCTTATTACAAAGCCTTAAAGCTTTTTAAACTAAAAAGAGAGAAAATTAAAACTTTTTCCATTATTTATGACAAAAAAAAGGAGAAGGTAACTCTCTATCAAATCCACTTTCTTGACGCCAATCTTCCCGTTTATATCATTCAAAATAAAAAATATTTAAACGTACCAAATAATGACATCTTCCCTTTTTTTAATCTTGCAATTATGGAGATATTGGAAAAAAATTATCTTTCCTGGCAGCCGGAAATAATTCATTGTAATGATAATCATGAAGGTCTGATTCCCTTTCTGGTCAAACACAAGAAGCTTCCATATAAAACCCTTCTGACCATTCATAATCTCACTCATCAAGGAAAAATGTCGCCAGATTTTATTAAAAAAATGGGGGTTGATCCGGGAAAATGTCGGGTTATCAGATGGGAGATAAAAAAAAGACAGATCAATCGTCTGCTTGAGGGAATTGTTCACGCCGATCTGGTCAACACCGTCTCCCCTACCTACGCCAAGGAAATTTTGACAGAAAAATACGGGGCCGGAATTGATGAGCTAATCAGAAACGAAAGACAAAAAATATCGGGTATTTTGAATGGGTTGGATTACGACACCCGCTGTCCTCAAAAAGACAAAAATATTATCTATCATTACAATGAAACTGAAGCAAAGGGAGACTATCCATACAAAATATACCCGCCTTTTGAAGGAAAAAAAATGAATAAAGAATTTCTTCAGGAAAAATTAGGTCTAACTGTGTCAAATGAAACTCCTTTAATCGGATTTATAGGACGATTCGATTCAAAACAGAAAGGCATTGAGCTTATTCATAAAATGATCCGCAGAGTAAACTTAAAAAAATTTCAGTTTGCCATATTGGGAGAGGGGGAAGTTGAATGGGTAGAAAGGTTCAACTGGCTGGCCCGTTTTTATGAAAAAAGTGTTGCTTACGTTTCTGTTTTTGATGACAGACTGGCGTCGCAAATATATGCGGCCGCTGATTTCCTTCTGGTTCCTTCAAAATACGAACCATGCGGACTGATTCAGATGATTGCCATGCGCTATGGAACTCTTCCAATCGCCCGAGCAACCGGCGGGTTAAAAGATTCAATAATTGACGGAGTGGACGGATTCTTGTTTGAGGATTATAGTTCGTTTGA
>JANLIS010000094.1 GCA_024653985.1 Candidatus Roizmanbacteria bacterium | reverse complement strand
TGAGATCAAAAGATTTATAAAGGGAGAAGTAGCCGCCTCAAATTTTGATGAGTCACCCCGTCAGCAAATTAAAGTTGCAAATTTAGCCTTAGATAGAGCCCGCAGATTGGTTGAGGTAGGCTATGATGTCATTATCCTCCTTGATTCGGTAACACGTCTGGCACGAGCCTTAAATCTTTCAGTAACCAATAGCGGACGAAGTCTTTCAGGTGGATTTGATCCATCAGCTTTATATCCTGCCAAGAAATTCTTGGGCGCAGCTCGCAACTGTGAAGAAGGTGGAAGCTTGACAATAGTAGGGACAGCTTTGATCGGAACCGAGTCACGAATGGACGATCTTATCTATGAAGAACTCAAGGGGACAGGGAACATGGAAATTCATTTGGACCGTAAATTTGCTGACCGTAGAATTTTCCCGGCAATTGATGCCGAGAAATCCGGAACCCGCCACGAAGAGCTTTTGTTTGATAAAGAAACCATGAATAAGGTCAACACATTAAGAAGAATGCTGAACCTATTAAATGGTGAAGAAAGATTGGTCGCCCTAACCGAAAAACTTGGTAAAACTAAAAATAATCAGGAATTCTTGGACTCCCTCAGTAAAGGTGCGTAGATGATCTACTAATAATATACTTTGATATATTATTTTTGGGAACTATAAGACTATTACTTCATCAAAATTTCTAATTTCTAATTAACCTAATTTCTAATCAAGCACCAAATACCAATGACAAAAAAACTGGGAAATTGGGGATTGAGAATTATTTAGGTCAATTAGAATAATTAGATCAATTAGATTAATTATTTATCATTTTCCCTTGACAATCTAATATCACATACTCTATACTACTATCCAGTATAGGAGAGTTCATAAAGTCGAAAGTTTGTAAAGTTTATAAAGAAAAAACAGTACTTTAAGAACTTTATAAACTAATTCATATGGAAGACACAAAAAAGCGTATCAACAGGATAATTGGTCAATTAAGAGGAATAGAGAAGATGTTGGGTAATAAAAGAGATTGCTCAGATGTTCTGCAACAAATATCGGCCGTTAAAAAAGCTATTGACGGACTGTCTAAGGAAATAGTAATATCTGATATCTGTAAATTGATACCAAACGAAGACAGCGCGAAGATAGGAAGAATGGTGGAGAGAGCGATCAATTTGTAAATTTCTAATTTCTAATTAACCTAATTTCTAAAAAAATCCCAATGATTAAAATTGGGGATTGGGGATTGGAAATTATTTAGGTCAATTAGGTCAATTAGATCAATTAGGTTAATTATGGAAAATGTAATTATCATAGGTGGTGGGCCTGCAGGACTGTCTGCAGCTATATATCTAGCTCGGGCCAATCTTAACCCTTTGGTTTTTGCAGGATCTCCTCCCGGCGGACAGCTGACACTTACTTCAGAAGTTGAAAACTATCCTGGATTTGAATCAATACTTGGGAGCGAGCTAATTGAAAAGATGCGAAATCAAGCTAAAAAATTTGGAACGAAGATTGTGGATGAGAATGTAATTAATGTTGACTTTTCAAAAGCAAGTGAGAAAACCTCCGCGGTTTTCCCACTGCGCTCCCCAACCGCGGAGGTTAAAGCTAGGTCAGTTATCATCGCTACAGGAGCAAAAGCTTTGTGGCTAAATTTGCCCTCAGAAACTCGTTTACGTGGTAAAGGTGTTTCGGCCTGCGCCACTTGCGATGGATTTTTCTTTCGTGAAAAAACAGTCGCAGTTGTTGGTGGAGGAGACACAGCCTTAGAAGAGGCTTTGACCTTGACAAAGTTTGCCAAAAAAGTATATATTATTCACCGACGGGATTTTTTCAGAGCATCAAAGATCATGCAAGAAAGAGTCTTGAAGAATGAGAAGATAGAGATAATTTGGAACAGTACGGTTGAAAAAATATTAGGAGAGAAAAGGGTTGAGGGCGCTAAAATAAAATTACAAATATCAAATAACAAATCACAAATAAATATTAAATATCAAATTTTAAAACTTGATGGAATATTCATAGCCATCGGACACAAACCAGACACGGATTTGTTTAAGAACAAAGTAGAGATGGATGAAAAAGGATATGTCATTACAAGTACAAGAAAAGCATTAGACAATTCCAAATTTCTAATTAATCTAATTTCTAATAAAGCACCAAAAACCAATGATCAAACAAATAAATTGGATTTTAGTAATTTTTTAGGTCAATTAGATCAATTAGGAATTAGAAATTTTAACCTTGATTATCAATCAGCAACTTCGGTTCCCGGTGTTTTTGTGGCTGGCGATTGCGCTGATCCGTATTACAGACAGGCGATCACTGCAGCTGGGACAGGAGTTGAGGCGGCCCTGGATGTAGAACGTTATCTGGAATCAAATTAATGTAGGGGTTTCATTTATGAAACCCAAAAAAATGGTAATTTAAAATAAAATCATTGTGGAGGTTTGATGAATCAAACCCCTACATAATTATTAATTATTTATTTTTTTATGGAAAGTCCAGGAAAGAAGATGCTTGAATCGGCACAAGCACTTATTACTAAAACCGCCGAAAATATGCAGTTGGACTCTGAGATGAT
>JANLIS010000079.1 GCA_024653985.1 Candidatus Roizmanbacteria bacterium | reverse complement strand
TATTTCTTTCTTCGTTGGTTTATGATTCACCGTCCCATATTTTTCTATCGCAAAGCTTGCCATGACGTTTCCCAATTTTAAACATTCTTTTGTTTTATAACCTAACAACAATCCCGCCACAAATCCGCCTCTCCAAGCGTCACCCGCCCCCGTCGGATCCAACATCTTTTTGACTTGATATCCTGGAATTAAAAGAACATTGTCATTCCCGCGCAGGCGGGGGTCCAGTGTTTGATTGTTCTGGATCCCCGTTTTCACGGGGATGACAGCTTTGTGATATTTTACCCCTTTTTCTCCTAGCGTAATTATCACGTTTACTCCATTTTCAGTAATTTCATCAACGGTTTTCTTAATTCTTTTCAAAATCATCGCGATTTCATAATCATTTCCAACCAAGTATCTGCAGTTCATCACGCCGGTTTTAAGATCGTCATCAGTGATCCATGTTAGGGTCATTCCAGGATCATAAAGGTATGGAATTTTATTTTTAATAGCCTCTGTCTGAAAATATAAAAAAGAATTTTTATGATTAGCCGAGATAATCAATAGATCAGTCTCCCTATTTATTTTCTTAAAATCTGTGTAAGGAATTTTTTCCGAAGCGCCATAATAAAACCCCCAGATCTGATTATTTTTTGTATCGGTAATGACTGATCCTGCCGATGTATATAACTTTTTATCCATTATCACACCGTTGATATCAATCTTATTTCTTTTGAAAAATTTGATGAATTCCAGCCCATCCTTTCCTATTGATCCTAATAGCTTTAATCCTACCTCTTTATTGAAAATTGAAAAATGAGAAATGAAAATTTGTGCTACATTGTAGGCAATATTCGTCGCCGTTCCACCTAGTTGTTTTTCCAATTTATCAACGACAAACGAAACATTTATCTGATGAAGTTTTTCTGAATGAAAATAATTTTGAAATTCCTGAGGAAAGTTCATGATCGTATCATAGGCGATCGAACCGGTTATATATACGTTTTTGTAATTATTCATTTAAATGTAAGAACTGTATAAATTGTCGTAAAAATTGAGGCAACTAAAATCACCAATGTCCCGATAGTAGCAACCCATTTTTGAAATTTGGTATTTACATAGCTTCCCATGATCTCCGGATTGCTGGTAAACCTGATCAGAAAATAGAATATCGGCGGCAAGGCCATGGCATTCAAGATCTGAACGGAGACAACAATTTTAAAAAGATCAACTATCGGGAAAAGGGCGATTACAAAAGCGATCAATATTTGACCTATGAAAACTGAATAAAATACCTTACTTTTATTGTAGGGAGCATCCAAGCTTCCGGTCAATCCAAAAAACTCAGAAAAAGCATATGTTGTCGTCAATCCAACGACGACCACCCCCATAAAACCGGCGTTCATTATTCCGACACCAAAGAGAATCGCTGCTAATTTACCGGCAAACGGTTCTATTGCCCAAGATGCCTGGGCTCCGTCGACAAGAACGATTTTGTTGACAAAAAGGGTTGCCGCTGTTGCTACGATCATAAAAAATGAGAAAAAATCTGTCAAAAAAGCTCCCCAATATGTTTCTATTTGGGAAAACTTCAACTTTGATGTACTTATATTTTTATCAAGACCAAAACTGCTGATAAAGAATTGACCCCAGGGAGTGATTGTCGTACCCAATACTCCAAGTCCGATAATAATATAATCCTTCCAATATTCCGGCGTAAAATTGATCCCTTGCGGCCAAGCTAAATTTTTGAAGGCCATGTTCCAATCCGGATTTGATTTAAATGCGGAAAAAACATACGCCAAATAGAATAGCGAGGAGAAGAGCATGATATTTTGGGTCAGTTTATAATTACCTTTTATAACAAAAATGAAGATTAAAATTATTACTAAGATCATTAAAGGAATAGCGGGAAGATTAAGGATCTGAGCAGTTGTTTTAAATGCCGCCATATTAACGACGATCACGCCCATATTGGCAATAAACAAAGCGGTAAAAATCAGTATTGATGCACCTACCCCATGAAATTCACGGATAAGATCTCCAAGTCCTTTACGGGAAACCAGGCTTACCCTCATTCCCATTTCTTGAGTGACGGCAAGAAGTATCGTTACCCAAAAGAGTACAAATAAGATCGGATATCCAAGTTTTGATCCGGCGATTGCATAAGTAGCTACTCCGGCCGCATCATTATCGGCCATAGCCGTGATCGTCGCCGGTCCAAAGATGCTAAAAAAAATAAGGAACTTAAGCCTGTTTCGTTTATAAATACTAAGTAGTTTCTCCATATTTATGTATACAGTTGATATTATATACCCTCTTGCTTTAACCAGCAAACACTTTATTTCTAAAGACCTTCAAAGTTTTTTAATTGTTCTAACAATCCAAAA
>JANLIS010000075.1 GCA_024653985.1 Candidatus Roizmanbacteria bacterium | reverse complement strand
ATCGTCACCCTAAACCAACCATCACTTCCGTGTTTGGCTTTTTCTCCTCGAAGTATTATTCCTTTTTTTTGGGCATATTTTAAAACGTCTTCACTTTTCTTACCGGTTGCGCCTGCGTCAAACAAAACATAATTGGCTCTTGTTGGAAATACAACCATACCGGGAATTTTGCTCATTTCTTTTTCAATATATGCTGCCTGTTCGTTATTAAATTTAACCCTTTTGACTAAACCTTTTTGATCCTCAAGTCCAGTCAAGGCAGCCCACATTGTGATCGTTCCTACGTTCCATGGTAAAAGAGTTGCGGCAATTTTCATGGCAACTTCACGGTCAGCCAATAAATACCCGAACCTCAATCCAGCCAACCCATATGCCTTTGACATAGTCCTGGTAATAATGACGTTTTTATATTTTTTTATTAACTGCGATTGTGATTTTTTAAAGCCTGCATACTCAATATATGCCTCATCTATTACAAATGGGATCCCCAGTTCAGCGATCAAGGTGAAATCTTTTTCATCCATAAAATTACCTGTAGGATTGTTTGGGTTAGCAATCACGATGATCTTTGTTTTTTTTGTAACAGATTTAATAATACCTTTGGGGTCATAGACCATTTTTTTGTCTCTATATTCCATTGGTACCGAAACCATTTTTCCACCTAAAAGATCGCATCGTAATTTATATATTCCGAAACATGGTGTTTGTTGAATTACCTCATCCCCTGGAGTTAAAAAAGTTCGAAAGACCATGTCATAGATTTCACTTGACCCATTACCAATGACAACATTTTCTGGACTGTTTAACCCGTTCATTTTTGCAAGTTTACTGCGAATCACCAAACCTTGATCGGGATAACGGTTGGCGATCTTACTATATTTCTCTATCGTTTTCAAAACTTTAGCTGAAGGCGGAATTGGGTTTTCGTTAGACATCATTCGATGTAGTGAGGGTTTTTTCCAGGCCAACTCTATATGGTTGGAAATATACATTTTTAAAGGCTTAATCCATGGAACGAAATATTGGTCGACTGTTTTTTTCATATTATTTTTCCGCCAGCTGGCGGATTAATTTTTAATTTAGACATCCTTTCACCAACATAATTTTCAAGACCTGCCGAGGCTTGAGAAAATAATTCCGCCGTAGATACAGTTGCCGGAAAAGTATTAAACTGATCGACTTCCATGCCATTTTCATCCCATGACTGCTGAATATATGGGATCTTGCTCATCTTAAATAATACTTCTTCCGGAACATCGTCAAGTAAAATTTCTTCACTGAAATTCAAGTCGCTGCAACGTTTAAAAAGTGGCTCAAGCACATATGGAGGCATTGTGTAAACAATGTTTCCGGCAATTTTTTCTACATCCCAAAAATGATAATTACCATTTACCATTGGGCCGTCTCGCATTGAGCAAGCTAACATTTTACTTGGCATGGCATTTTCTTCAAGTAATTTATATGCCTTTCTAAAGACGTAAATACCCAGCCAATGTTTATCACTCCATGATAGTTTTATTCCGCGTCTCTCCGCTTGTTGATCCAGAACCGGGTGCTCTGTCAGTCGACCGATCATCATTGTAATCACAGCCCTCCATTTGCTCATATCAACTTTATTTTTTAATCCCAATTCCATTCCCTCTTTAGCTGCTTTGGCAACAGCCCAAATTTGGGGTAAAGAAAAACATGTGGTGACGTTGGTTGGAATACCAAATGACGATAATACTCTGACCACTTCAACTCCCTGAGTACTTGCAGGAACTTTGATCATAACATTCGGAGCGATTGCACGAATTTCTTTGGCCATTTCGATCATTTTTTTTGTCTCGGTAATCAAACGGGGGTCAAGTTGACCGGAGATATATCCATACTTTCCAT
>JANLIS010000068.1 GCA_024653985.1 Candidatus Roizmanbacteria bacterium | reverse complement strand
TATAATTATCTTTTATTTAATAAATGGAATAAGGCCTAGGAAACTAAAGCAAATGATAATGACTACGCTAATGAAAAATTTCTTTGCAAATGGACGACTACCTTGGGTAAAAGCATAGCCTGCTTTTGAAAGTAAATTTACGGCATTGGCAAGTATCAAAGTAATGACACCTGTTTGAAAGGTGATCGTTTTTCCTGCAAGTTCTGCCGTGTTGATGATAATAGCATCAAGTCCTGTCACAGCGCCTAAAATAGTACTGAGAATAAACCCATTATTGCCAAAAACGATTAGAGAAAATTTTGTAATCAATTTAATAAGTAGAAATATAAGAGCAAATTTTAGAGCAGGCATTAAGGAAAAAAGCCTGTCATTTTTTAAGTTTTCTTTAGTTTCAGTCAAATTCTCAGATTTTTTATCTTCCCTTTTTAGAAAATATATACCGATTAAAACTGCAGAAATTGAGATAGAAAAGATATAAAAAATGTTTCTTGATAAGAATATTAGATTGATAGAAGCCAATAAAATAAACATTTGAATAAAGCTGGAAAAATTGGCAAAAACAGCTGCCGAAACCAATCGGTTGGTATTCTTTGTGCCTTTGCTTTTTTGCGCCAGGGATTGCGTTGTTGAGGTTGAGGAAATAAACCCGCCGGCAATACTTGTCAGCAACCAACCTTTTTTTTGACCAATGGTTTTTTCAAGAAAGTATCCCGCGATCTCGACTCCGGTAACCAATGCGACTACTTTCCAGAGACCAAAAAAATTGATTATTTCCAAGTTTAAAAATCTCTCAAAATTTATCTGAAATGCCGATAAAATGCTTTTCAAAAAGGGGATATCTTTTAGAAAATACCCAGTATCAGGGAGAAAGGGGAGTATGACCAAAGATATAATGGCGTAACTTATGAATGATTCCAGTTCAAACTGTTTTATGCCAGCTACGAATAATTTTATTTTTTGCTTTAGAGAAAGAATGAGCATTAAAATTACCGTGATAGCTACGATAAGTTGAATAGAAAAGATATTTAACCCAACAAAAATTCCGATCAAATAGCTCCAAAAAATGGCCAGTTCAGTTGTCATGCCATTATCTTTCGTAATTAAACTTCCGAGAATATAATAGACGATCAGAAGGAGGCAAAATGTTATTGAGATTATCAAAAATAAACTAAAATAGTTTTGCAGTAAAAGGGCAGCTATCGTTCCCAAAGTTGTTATTAGGGCAAAACTTCGAATTCCGAGACTGCCGATTCCGCTTCTTTTTGTTTTGTCAATTTGTAGCTCATAAGATTCTCTCTCCAAACCAATCGCCATTCCCAGAAGAAGTGATAAAAGCAATTTAACAACTATGGGCAAATTCATATTAGAGTATTATAACAAAGTAAAGTGAAATTTTATGCCTGTGCAAGTGGCCCACTTGGATGAGGCTAAAAATAATAAAAAAACTGACGATTCAAATAATATGTAAATTTGTTTTATTGAAAGAATCATTTTTGAATCATTACTCAAAATCGTGTTTGGATGAAAATTTTTCGCTTAAAATTTGAAGTAAATGCCTATAAACAATTATCGATGACATTTCTTTCATCTCTAGTTTGGTTCTTATTGGAAGACTAATAAATTTTGTATGGACTTTTTTCCCTTTCTCCATAATAGCATAAAAAATATCACCTCTTTTATGGCTTTCGGTTCGAGGACTTCTGTGATCGAGTTTATCAAGTATTCCAGTAAAGCCTATCTGAACTTCAGTATGTGGATTATCAATATCAATCTTAGCGGTGTCAGCTAACGCTGCTGCAGTTTCTCTACTATACACAGCGTCATCAGTTAAATGGTGTGCTGCAACACCAGCAGTGCGTTTTTCCTTTTCGTTGTAAAGCTCCGTGGATTTTCCTAAGACTAAGTGTCCATTATCGATATCCGTTATAGTGTCAATTAAACGTCCCCCAGTTGCTGATTCAGCGATACCTAGTTTATAACCTTTTTTAATCATTTTATTGACAACATGTTTTATTAACTTAGTTCGATATATAAAAAAGTCTTCTTTTGTTTGTCTGGGTTTAAAAGATAAATCTTTATCTTCTATTCTTGCTCCTACTTCTTTTAATAAAAATAATAAAGCCCGATGAGTAACATATTGTTTTTTAAGAGAATTTAAAGTGGCGCCTCTTAGAAATTCGGGGTGATTTTTTATTTCTTTTTCAAAATCTTCAATTTTAATAGTTAGAACATTTGGTAGGGGAGCACTATCTTGTCTGAGCATCCTTTTTGTCATAATAGCTACGTGGACATCATTGCCAATTCCTAACATGCTACCGGTTGTAACTAACGAAATATCTTCGGGTCTTAAAGCATTATTTCTAGCAGAAAAGATAGCAGCTGCTTCTTTAGAATTTAATCCAAATGCTCCCTGAGTGCCAACCATTTCAGTACCAAAAGCTGATGTGATCGAAAAGTCGTTTGCCACAACTAAACCATAAGCAAAAATTGATGTTATTCCAGGATTATTTGTTAGAGAATCAGATATCTTACCAGACGTTGATAAGGATTCCAATATGTTAATTTTTAGACCATAACTTTTTAAGATATCAACAGTATGCTTAGCAAGCGAATCTATAGAACCTCTTTTTATAAACTGTTCCTTTTCTTTTACTAACAATTCTACCACACCTTCGGTTCTGGTCATTGGATGAATATTTGCTAAAGAAGAATGTTTTGACAGTTTTTCCTTTGTTTTCATAATAAGTTATTATAACTATCTTATAGTTATGAGGTACATTTATACCAAATTAATTAATATTTAGCAAGAAAGTATGGGAAAATTAATGCAGCTGTAAAGATATATCCAGGGCTTTGGGGGAATGAGTTAGGGCACCTAAGGAGATCACATCAGCTCCGGCATGATCATAATCTTTTATATTCACTTCATTAATACCACCTGACAGTTCAAAAAATATTTTTAATTCATTAGTGTGATTTCTAATCTTATGAATAGTTTTTTTAGCGTCAAGAGGCTTAAAATTATCAAGCATTATAATTAGGGGAGCAGAGATATTTGTTTTTTGATACTGTTCGCTTAAAAAATAAGCTTCTTTTTCCGATTCAACCTCTATTTCAAAAGGTTTTTTTATTTGTTTTTCATTTATGTAGTTTAAAATATTTTCTAGACTTTTTAGTCTTGAAACTCCTGATTTTTCAGCCGATAGGTCAATATGGTTATCTTTGATAAGAATTTCATCAGAAAGGGAGAGTCGGTGTGTCAAACCTCCACCAATAAAAACGGCTTTTTTATCAAGTAACCCCCATAATGTTTTACGAGTGGAGGCTAGGGGAGTTTTCAAAGTATTTTTAGTTATCAAAGAATTTGTGAGAGTTGCAATGCCGCTCATTCGTTGCAAAATGTTCAGGATAGTTCTTTCAAATTTTAGGATCTCTAAGGGGTTGCCACTTAATTCAACCAATAGATCCTTACGGTTTATCTTTGACCCGTCTTTGGCAATTTGTTTTATTTTTAGATCGGTTCTTTTATTTATTAAGTAGGCAACTTCTTTAATTCCGGCAACCACTCCAAATTGTTTTGCAACAATATCTGCCATAGAATCTTTATATTGGCCCTCAATGATCTTTGAAGTAATATCATTCTCAACAAGGTCTTGTTTTATTTGAAAATCAAACAGTTCAAGACAGGTGTTTGCGTAAATTTTGTTTTTGATCGTCAGGAGGCTACCTTTATCGAAATATTGTTTAATGACTTTATTCATAAATTATTTGGAAACTGCAAACATTCTCTCAATTGGTAATCGGGCTTTTTCCGCGATATCTTTTGGGACTTTGACTTCAAACTCAAGATTTATCAGGGAATTTAATAACTTTGGAAGAGTGATCATTTTCATAAATTGACAAACCATATCATCACGGAGCGGAGCAAAATTTTTTTTAGGATTTTGTTTTTCCAATCGGTGGATTATTCCGGTTTCGGTTGCGACGATGAAATCGGTTTTGTCAGATTTTTGTGCGTGTTTTAGCATTCCACCGGTTGATAGGATATGTGTTTTTTCAGCAGGAATATCTCCATTGGCTACATAGTGCATGCAATTTGAAACACATCCACATTCCGGATGGATAAGAAAATCAGCTTTTGGGCTTGCTTTCATTTTGTTTAAGATGTCTTCTGGACGTACTCTAGCATGGACATGGCATTGTCCCGGATATATTATCAGGTCCCGGCCGGTCATTTTTTGTACATATGCTCCCAAAAACATATCAGGAACAAAAAGAACCTGCTTATTTTTTGGAATGGAGTTAACAACATCAATCGCGTTTGTTGAGGTGCAACAGTAGTCTGACTCCGCTTTGACCTCAGCCGTTGTATTGACGTAACTAACAACCACAGCATCGGGATATTTAGCCTTCCAACGGCGAAGTTCATCGGCATCAATTGAGGCGGCAAGAGAACACCCGGCCCCAAGATCGGGGATAAGAACAGTCTTTTCCGGTGAAAAAATTGCTGCTGATTCAGCCATAAAATGAACTCCGCAAAAAACGATCAGTTTCTCGGAAGATTTGGCTGCTTGTCTTGAAAGTTCAAGAGAATCACCAACAAAATCAGCCACGTCCTGAATGGCTGGGATCTGATAATTGTGAGCAATGATCAAAGCCCCTCTTTTCTTTTTCCACTTCTTGATTTCGCTAACTAGTTTTTTATCGTCCATATTGTTATTTATTCTGGCGTGTACTATTATAAGTTTCTGATAAATGAAAAACAACTTTGATTATATAGTCGTCGGATCGGGGATTGCTGGCCTAACAACCGCACTTACATTAAGCAATTTTGGTAGAGTTGCTGTTTTTACAAAAAAAAATCCTTCTGACTCATCTACAAATTTGGCTCAAGGTGGAATGGCGGCGATGTTGGGCAAAAATGATCGAGTTGAATGGCACATCGAAGATACATTAAAGGCTGGTGATTTTCATAATAAGAAAAGTGCCGTTTCATTTCTTGTAAAGAATAGCTTGGAAGCGCATCATTGGTTAAAAAAACAGGGAGTTTTATTTGATACAAAGCCCTCTCTTGAGGCAGGACATAGAATATCTCGAATATTTCATACAACTGATTTTACCGGTCAGGATATTGAAAAAACTCTTTTAAAAAAGGTATCCGAAAATAAAAAAATAAATATTTTTAAAGATTCTTTGGCGGTTGACCTGATTGTAAAAAACGATAGTTGTGATGGAATTTCTGTTTTAATAGATGATAATAAAATCGTTTCTTTTTTTTCTAAGGCGGTTATTTTGGCGACAGGGGGTTCGGGCCAGGTTTATCTGTGGACAACGAATCCTACGGTTGCAACTGGGGATGGGATTGCAATCGCTGTCCGAGCTGGGGCGAAAGTATCTGATCTTGAATTTGTCCAGTTTCATCCGACTGCATTTAAAAATAAAACCTCACCGTTATTTTTACTTTCAGAAAGACTAAGAGGTGAGGGGGCGAAATTAGTTGATAAAAATGGAAAGCAATTTGTGAATGAACTACTTCCGAGAGATGTGGTTGCAAGGGCTGTATTTAAAAAACAAAAGACATCAGAAGTATATTTAACAATGGCACATCTTGATAAAAAAGATATTATTAAAAAACTCCCTAATATCTATAAAGCATTAAAAAAACAAGGGTACGATCTGACAAAAGACAGTGTTCCGATTACGCCGGCAGCTCATTATCAATGTGGTGGAATTACTACCGATCTTGACGGAAAAACTTCGGTTAAAGATCTTTTTGCTGTTGGAGAGGTGGCGGCAACCGGAGTACACGGAGCCAACAGATTAGCTTCAAACTCGCTATTGGAAGCAGTCGTATTTGGAAGGAGGGCAAGCAGCTATATAAAGACGCATTGTTTGGTCATTTCCTCGAAGGAGGGAATCCAGACTAATTATCGATTGGATCCCCGCCTACGCGGGGATGACACACAAAAAATCAAAATCAAAATTCAAAAAACCATGTGGGAGAAGGTGGGGATTGTGAGAAAGAAAAATGAATTGTTAGAAGCACTGAGGACTTTCAAATCAATTAAAAAACAACTTGAAATAATCAAAGAAAAAAACGGAATCTCACTTCAATTGATTGAAGTATTGAATTTATCCGAAGTTGCGATAGCCATCACACAAGCCGCTTTGAATCGTCCCAAAAGCCTCGGCGTCCATTATATAACATAGCCAACCTAATTCTAACCTCGGAGGTTAGAATCGCGTGGCAGTGACAACCTGATGTAATCAATTGCCTGGACCGGTGTATTGGCAAAGTATAGAAATTCACTTAAAGGTTTTGATAAAAAGCCATCTTTTTCCATTCTTTCCAATTGTATTTTTAATCCTTCATAAAATTTGTCAGTATTTAAAACAACAACTGGTTTGAGATGGAAATCATGTTTTTTTAGCTCTATCACCTCAGAAATTTCGTCAAGTGAACCTAGACCGCCAGGCAAAAGAACAACTGCTTCTGATTTATTAAGAAGTAATTTTTTTCTTTCAGGGAAATCTTTGACGATTATCATTTCATCAGCAGTCATTTTTCTGTGGCCTTTGAGAAATTCAAGAGTTACACCATATATTTTTCCGCCGTTATTTTGAACGGAGTCGGAGATAACCTTCATAAGTCCTCTATTTCCACCTCCCCAAACAAGTCCATACCCATTCTTAGCGATCAGGTTTCCGAGCTGTTCAGTGACTTCAATATATTTTTTATCAACATCATTGGTAGAGCAAAAAACACAGATATTTTTCATAACGAGCTATTGTTCATTATACCTGATATAATGAATTTGTCTTTCATAAAGATAAAAAGCTGCTTAAAACAAAATTCAGTTTTAAAGAGAGGAGGTGAATATAAAATGGATAAAAATAAAATTTTCGTCGGAAGCTTGCCTTGGTCAATCAATAACGATTCTTTAAAAGAATTATTTGCTCAATATGGAGAAGTAACCGAAGCTGTTGTCATCATGGATCGCGAAACTAGCAGATCAAAAGGATTTGGTTTCGTAACTTTTTCAACTCCTGAAAGTGCTCAAAAAGCTCTAGAAATGAGTGGAAAAGAGGTCGATGGTCGAGCAATTGTTGTAAATATCGCAAAACCTAGAGAAGAAAGAAGATCGTTCTAATACAAAAGAATTTTTAAAAATCACTATCCACTCCTAAAAGCAGTGGGTAGTGATTGTGTCAAGTATTAATAATTCATAAAAATATGTCTAATAAAAAAACAAAACAACCGCTTAGAAAGAGAGTTCGAGGAGCCATAAAGAAACTTAAAAGAAGAGTAAAAGCTGCGAAATAATTTGATGGGTGACTGACGGGATTTGAACCCGCAACATTCGCCTCCACAGGGCGACGCTCTACCAATTGAGCTACAGCCACCAGTATGCTAATTATAACGTATAAGCCTATGAAATGAATAAACAATCAAATAAAGAAATAAGTAAATAAATGATTAAATAAAGGAATAAATAAATTAATACATTTGATTATTTTAACATTCATTTTTTTATTTATTCATTTACTCATCCTCTGCTATAATAAGTGAAATTGCCCTGATAGTTTAGTGGCCCGCCTTCGTCCTTCGGACTTTGGCGAGGTAAATAAAACAAATGGCTATGCCCAAATAGTTTAGTGGTAAAACAAGCCCTTGGTAAGGGCTAGAGTGTGGGTCCGATTCCCACTTTGGGCTCCATCACAATGCCAATAATCAAACCGCTTGAAACAAAACCAGGCCGATCAGCGCTTTTTAAAGCAGTGTTTTTAGTTACCGTAATTACCACAGGTATTTTGTTGGATAAAATATTTTTAAAACAATCAAAGGACATTCCCAGTATTTTAGGCAAAACCCAGGAAATACAATTACAAGCACAAGAAAAAGTTGCGAAACAGGTTCAGGAGAGCAATCTTGTTAAGGATTCAATAAATAAAGTCGAGGAGATAGGAGGAGTAGTTCTGGGTGAAGCGACCAGTACTCTGACAAAATTAACATCTGATGCAGGTTCTCTGATCTCAACCGTCATATATGATAATTCAATCGGAAAAGTTGTTGATCAGATAAGCAAACTTCCAAAAGACCAGCAGGAGAAGATAAGGGAGCAGATATGCAAGTAATAATAACAAATGACAAATAACAAACATCAATTGAATTTTAAATATCAAATAACAAATGTTTTAAACGTTTAAAATTTGTAATTTGTTATTCAATTGTAATTTGATGTTTGTCATTTGAAATTCTTCTTCGGTTTTGCTATTCTTTAAAACACTTATGGAAATTAAATACTTAGGTCATTCATCATTTCTTATTAAAACAAAAACGGCTAAGATAGTAACAGATCCTTTTGATCCTGAGATGGTCGGATTAAAATTTCCAAAAACAGAGGCTGACATAGTTACGATCTCTCATAGTCATAAAGACCATAATCAATTTAAAAACGTTTCAGGAATAAATGGTGTTAATCCACTGATGATCGACATGCCGGGAGAATTTGAAAAAATGGGTATCAGAATTTTTGGTTTTCAGACCTTCCATGATAAGACCAACGGTAGTGAGAGGGGAGAAAATATCATGTATAAATTTGAGTCTGAGGGTATGTCACTACTTCATTGTGGCGACTTAGGAATGGTTCCAGAAGAAAGCTTTTTGGAGACGATAGGGGAGGTAGATGTTCTTTTGGTACCGGTTGGAGGATTCTATACTATTGACTCAGATGAAGCGGTTAGCTTGGTAAAAAAAATCGAGCCATCGATAGTTATTCCGATGCATTACAAAACTGAAAAATCGTCAAATGCTTCAGAAAGCAAATTGACCGGAGTTTCAGAATTTACAAAAAAATTTGGCTTGGATAATCCGATTCCCGTGTCTAAGTTTGTCTATAAAAAAGAGGAAACCGAACAGGAGATGAAGGTGGTTGTACTGGAAATCTAGAATTGACCTAATTAACCTAATTATTCTAATTGATCTAAATAATACCCAATAACCAAAGTTGAGACTTGGACATTTTTTAGGTCAATTAGGTTAATTAGAATAATTAGAAATTAGAAATTTTACTAATGGCTACTTCTGAAGGACTCAAAACCCCCCCTCACGATCTTGATGCGGAAAGGTCAGTCTTGGGCGCTGTCCTGATTGATTCCGGTTCTATTAATCTGGTGGCAGAGTTTTTAAAAGCAGAACATTTTTACAGTAGAGAACATCAGCTGGTCTATTTGGCGATGATTACTCTTTTTGAGAAACAGCAACCAATTGACGTCGTCACCATTCAAGACGAGCTGAAAAAAACCGATTCCTTAAAACAAATTGGCGGAAAAAACTATCTATCTGATTTAATTAACGCCGTTCCTACGTCCGCCTACATAGAGCAATACGGTCGTATTGTCAAAAATCACTTTGTGAAGCGAAAATTAATTCAAATGTCTTCACGATTGGTTGAAAAATCCTTTGATACCAAGGGGGACGTAAAAAAATTATTGGATGACGCTGAGACGGAAATTTTCTCTCTCTCCCAAGAACACCTCCACCGGGATTTTATTCAATTGAAGGAAGTATTGGCAGAAAGTTTTGAGAGGTTGGAGGAATTTGTAAAAAAAGGCTCACATTTGAGGGGAGTGTCGACAGGATTTATTGATCTTGACTCAAAATTGGCCGGGATGCAAGATTCAAACTTATTGATATTGGCGGCTCGACCGGGAATAGGAAAAACAACAATGGCCTTAAATATTGCCCTTCAAGCGGCCACAAAAAATAAAACACCAGTCGGTTTCTTTTCATTAGAAATGAGTAAAGAAGAATTGGTTGACCGTTTGCTTGTTGGACAAGCGGATATCGACGCCTGGAGATTAAAAACCGGTAGATTATCCGAGGACGATTACAAGAGATTGACGGAGGCAATGGGGGAGTTATCTGAAGCACCTATATACATTGATGATACTCCAGGTTCTTCGATTTTGGAAATGAGGACCAAAGCTAGAAAATTGAAAATGGAAAAAGGAATAAAACTTCTAATAGTTGATTACCTTCAGTTAATTGACCCAGGTAAGCGTTTTGATTCGCGTGTCAATGAAGTTTCTTTTGTATCTCAAAATTTGAAAAATTTAGCCCGTGAACTTAAAATTCCTGTACTGGCATTGTCGCAATTATCAAGAGCCGTAGAGCAACGAGGTACCCGTAAGCCTCAATTGTCTGATCTGCGGGAAAGCGGAAGCATCGAACAGGATGCAGACGTAGTTATGTTCCTTTATTTGGAACAGGAGACAGAAGATATCTTAGATCAAAATAAAAAAATCGTTAAGCTCTATATTGCAAAACATAGAAACGGAGC
>JANLIS010000051.1 GCA_024653985.1 Candidatus Roizmanbacteria bacterium | reverse complement strand
TATTTGCGGTTGTTGATTTCATCAATATGAGCATTGAAATGGGTGAGTCTCCACTCGTTTCCAAAACAGATATTTCCTCATATAACGCAGTAAATATTCTAACTGTCCATTCGGCTAAAGGTTTGGAATTCCCGGTAGTCTTTCTCGTTAATTTGACCGAGGAACGTTTTCCAACTCGCCACAAAAAGGAAGTCGTCAGTATTCCGGAGATATTAATTAAAGAGATCCTTCCAGTCGGCGATTATCACATAGAGGAAGAGCGCAGACTTTTCTATGTTGGACTGACCCGGGCCAAGGACAAAGTGTTTTTGTCATCTTCAAAATTTTACGGTGAGGGAAAACGACAAAGAAAAATTTCCCGATTTGTTATTGAGACTTTGGGAGAAGAAGCCGTCAATAAAAAAAATGAGATCGTAAAAGAAAAAAAATCCCAACTATCCATCTTTGATTTCAAAACCCATAAGCAGAGCGGTCAATCTTCAACCCCGCCTGTCAGTCCTTCCAAAAATTTTTCTTATTCACAGCTCAATTCTTTTAAAACCTGTCCTCTCCAGTATAAATATCTATACGTATTAAAGATCCCTACCTTACCGACAGATTCTGCATCGTTTGGAACAAGCATCCATAAAACCCTTCAGGATTTTTATATTGAATTTATTAAAGATAAAAAGATAAATAAAAATAAATTGTTGGAAATATACAAAAAAACCTGGGTGCCGATCGGATATTCTTCGGTTGCCCATGAATCAAGGATGAAGAAGGAGGGGGAAAAGATCTTAAATAATTATTTTGATAAATATCATTCAAAAAATATAAATGTTTTGGGACTGGAAAAATTATTTAAGATAAAGATTTCCAACGACATATTTCTTACCGGAAAGATTGATCGCATTGATGGAAGAAAAGGAAACGAGGTAGAAATAATAGATTACAAAACCGGCAAAAAACCGAGTGAAAGAGAATTGACAAAAAGTCTGCAACTTTCTATCTATGCACTGGCCGCTCATGATAAGAACATGTTCAATAAAAAATTATCCGACATAAACTTGACGTTCCACTATCTTCAAACCCAAGAAAATATCACCCTCAAAAAAACTGAGGAAGAACTGATCAAAACAAAAGAAAATATTATTGAAATGGTTGAGGAAATTAAAAAAAATAAGTTCCCTGCCACTCCAGGAAAACACTGCGACTTCTGCTCCTTCAAGATCATCTGCGAAGCTTGGCAGTAGATGTCTGTTGTATAATATCACCATGGCCGAACAACTTATCCAAACAAGATTTTTTCAAAGATTGCTGGAAATTATCGTCCCGATCACATCTTGGTTTTTAATTACCCTGCCGTTATGGTTTTCTCCTTTTCATCCCGCACTTGTTGCATATTTTATAATCGCCTTTGATCTTTATTTTTTTTCTAAGTCAATATCAACTGCATATGCTTGTGTGGTCTCCTACAACGAAATTCTTTTTCACGGAACAATAAGATACTACAAAAAACTTGCATCTTTTAAGAATTCTTCACTGTTAAAACATTTTGTTCTTATCCCGAATTACAAAGAACATCTTCATAAAATGGAAGAAACGATAGATGAACTGGTAAAAAGTGATTACCCCGACAGAAAAGGATTGTATTTGGTTCTGGCATTTGAAAAACGTGAGGAAGAAGCTATGGAAAAAAGTCGGGCGATCACAAAAAAATATAAAAAATATTTTAAGGATATAATTTCCTGTTATCACCCTCTTATCATTGATGAGGAGCCGGGAAAAGCGAGTAATCAAACATTTGCTGCAAGAATAATCGATGATTATGTCATCGAAAAAAATATTGACAGAAAAAACGTTTTGATAACTGTGTGTGACGCTGACAGTAAACTGCCAATAAATTATTTTTCATATTTAAGCTTTGAATATTTGAGGGACAAGGACAGACTTTTCCATTTTTATTGGGCCCCGGTATTGCTTTACAATAATTTCTGGCAGCTACCTTTTTTTGTCAGAATGCAGGCGACCTTATCTTCCATTTTAAGACTTGCCTTTTTATCTCAAAAAGAAAACCTAATACAGGTTTCCACATACTCAACAAATCTATGGCTTTTGAAAAAGATAAATTTCTGGGACACCGATATCATCCCTGAGGACTGGCATGTATTTTTTCAGGCATTTTTTACCTTTGGAGAAAAGGTAAAGACGATCCCTCTTTTTACGATCGTCAATGGTGATGCAGTCTTTTCCGGAGGAACAATGAAAACATTGGCTAATCGTTATGAACAGGAAAAACGTTGGGCCTGGGGAGTTACTGATGTCGGTTATGTTTTGAAAAGATTTTTTTTGACACCCCACATCGGAACATGGCAAAAACTTAAAAAAATAATTTTTATTGCCGAAACTCATCTCTTTTGGCCGACATCATTTTTTATTCTCACGATCAGTGCTTCCATACCACCTTTGATAAATCCGTCATTCAGTAGAACCGTCCTTGGTTTATTATTGCCAAAATTATCCGCTCTTATTTTGACACTTTCTTCGGTAATGTTGATCCTCTATATTTATTTAGACATTAAACTCAGACAAAAAGTAAACATGAAAACGAGCGTCACCAGTCTGCCGTTATTGATCGTACAATGGTATCTCTTACCGGTCGTCTCATTTTTCTTCTCTTCGCTGCCTGCTCTTGATGCACATACTAGAATATTATTGGGAAAGAAGCTAAAATATAAAGTGACTGAAAAAGTCTGAAAGAGTTTTTCAGTCATCCTGAGCGAAGTCGAAGGATCTAATATGTTAAATTATTTATTTACCAAAACTCCCCTACTTTTTTTTACCCAATCATTTTGGAGAGATGAGGCTTTTTCATATTTCATGGCAAAAAAGAATATCATTGAGATGCTTTTTTTGACCGCTAAAGATTTTAATCCTCCTTTGTATTATTTTATTTTGCACTATTGGATGAAGTTCTTTGGCAGTTCGGAAATAGCCTTAAGAAGTTTGTCATTGATCTTTTTTTGGGCAAATATATATGTCGTTTTTTTGTTTCTGGTAAATGTTTTTAAAATGAAACAGCGGAAAGCACTTCTTTATTTGGTTTTATTTATCGCCAATCCCCTGCTTCTCTACTATGCCTCTGAGGCCCGGATGTATTCAATGTTCGCATTTTTGGCAACCCTTTCCTGCTATGCATTTTTCAAAAAGGATAACCGGTTATATTTGATCTCAACGGTCGCCGGACTTCTTACCCATTATTTTATGGTATTGGTTGTCTTCAGTCAGTTCTTTTTTTTATTGTTCAATAAAAAAAATACTGAATACATTAAACAAAAGATTATCTTTATTTCTTTATTGATCTTTTCTCCTTGGATAGTCTTTTTCCTAAGTCAGAATAAGCTACAAAGCTCCTTTTGGATAGAGAAACCGCATTTAAAAGATATTTTTGCCTTGCTTGGAATAATCTATACTGGAAATGAGTCGGCTTTTTATCCCGGGGAACTTATCGTAAAAATTCAAAATAATGTAATGTATTTTTCTATCGTTCTGTTTTTTATAACAGCAATTGGAATTTATTTGTACATAAAAAAACTCTCAAAAAAAGACCGCTCTCGTTTTCAAATACTCTTTATTTGGGGGATCGGAATATCTTTAGCAGTCGGTTTGTTCTCATTTATAAAGCCTTTATATTTCCCCCGCTATCTTATCTTTACCACGGTCGGTCTTTTGTTATTGATAATTTTCATTATGGAAAAACTGAATATATATCTGCGGGCAATATTATTTGCTACGTTATTTATATTATCTTTCAGTTACCAAAAATTGCAGATGGAATACCGGATGAAGACTGATCTGCGAAAAGTATTTAAAGAAATAAAGATGATCTCTGGTAAAAATGATCTGGTCTATACCGATGACCTGGATTTCTTTACCGCCAAATATTATTTTAATAATGATAATGTCTATATTTACGGAAAAAGCTATAAAGATATTCCTCCATATAATGGTAAAATTCTAATTTTCAAAGAAAATGTCGCCGGTAGACTTCCGATCTATCCGCAAAAAGCTTTCATACTGAAGTATAACGGGGAATATACTATTCAAGCGTTTTATTGATCTCTTCCTTATCTTTAAGTATTTCAGCTGCATGGGTCAATGGACTGACCTTTTCATATTCTTTGACAATATTTCCCTCTTTATCTATCAGATAAGTTTTTCTAAATGTTCCCTCATATGTCCTTCCTAAAAATTTCTTTTCTCCCCAAGCCTTATATTTTTTTATTACCTTCTTTTCTACATCAGAAAAGATCGTAAACCTGAGGTTATGTTTTTGGGCAAATTTTTTGTGTGAAGCAACCGTGTCTTTTGATACACCTAAAATAACCATTCCGTTCTTCTTAAAGATCTCCTGATTATCGCGAAAACTGCAAGCCTCGACCGTACATCCGGGTGTTTCATCCTTTGGATAAAAATATAAGACGACAAACTGCCCTCTATAATCAGAAAGTTTGTGAAGATCTCCGTTTTGATCTGGTAGCGAGAAATCAAAGGCTTTCATAATTTTGATTATTTACAAATTATTAACATTAATAATATAATGATTATATACATATGGATGAGGAAACGACGGCGATTAATATTAAGTCATTGACGATCCATCAAAATACGATCATCGGACTAACCTTCTTAATTCCTTTTTTGATCAGCGGACCTCAACTTCTGACAGGTTCTTTGGTCAACTTTTTATTGATCTTAGGAACCAGATACGTTGACAAAAAAAATCATTTGGCTATGTCCGTACTACCAAGTATCGCTGCCGTTTTAAACGGGTTGGTCTTCGGAAAATTTACCATCTTTTTGGTTTACTTTCTGCCTTTTATCTGGTTGGGAAATTTTGTCCTAATAAAATCAATTTTGTATTTTAAAGAAAGGTCATCACTTCCATTATCTTTAGTTTTCAGTGTTATTTTAAAAATCATAATCCTTTACACGGTAGCTTTGATATTTTTTAAATTTGAATTCGTTCCGGAAATATTCCTCACCGCCATGGGAGTGTTTCAATTGATAACTGGAGTAATAGGGGGAATGATATTTCTAGGAATAAATAAATTATTAAAGATTAAAGGTTAATTGTTAAATAATTATTAAACATTTAATTATTAAACGTTTTTTTGTTTAACTGTTTGATATTTAACTGTTTTTTTAACAATTAACAATTAAGATTTAACAATTAATTTTCTATGTCCGATACTGAAAAACTCATAGATCTTTTGAAAAATAAGTCGAAACTCGTTGCTATGCTCGCTCCCTCATTTCCTATTATGTACGACTCTGTAAAGATCATTTCCAAACTGAGAGTTCTTGGTTTTGAAAAAGTTGTCGAAGTATCGGTCGGCGCAAAAGAAACCAACAGACAGTTGGGAGAATTTATAAAAGCTAACCCGGAAAAAAGATTGATCACAAGTCCTTGTGCCAGTTTCGTCAGATTTATCAGAACAAAACATCCTGAATACGTACAATATCTGGCTCTGAATATTGATTCACCGATGACAGCGACCGCCAAGATCGTGGCCGAAAAATATCCTGGATATCAACCGGTTTTTATTGGTCCCTGTATCGTAAAAAAACTGGAGGCCTCTCAAGATCACCCAGAACTGAATATTTTAGTCCTAACTTACAAAGAACTGGAAGAGGTTTTTAAACAAATGAACGTTAATACCGAATCTTTGTCCTCAATGACAGATTTTGACCTGTCCGAAGCTTCAACCAGAATGTATCCGACCGATGGCGGATTGGCTGATTCAAGCGGTGTGCGGAATATTATTGGTGATGAGGCGGTCAGAGTCGTATCAGGTTATAAAAATTGTGAAGCAGCTTTAACCGAATTTCAAAATAACCCCAAAATAAAACTCCTTGATATCCTTTTCTGTGAAGGGGGTTGCATCAATGGACCGGGAATTACCAGCCCTCTGTCGATCGAGGATCGAAAGAAAAAAATCGTTGAATATACTTAAAAACCTTAATTATTTTTTAAAAAGAAATTCACCTGCATGAGTGAGAGTTGGTATTGAAGCGGCATATAATACTTCTGGATTTTTGGTTGCCAAAGCTCCTACACAAGTTAGAAAACCTACTATGGATATAATTGCAGGAACTAAGTATTCAACACAGCCGGTCGTATTTAAATATTTTAGAGCTTCTTTATCCTTATATTCATCAAGCTCTTCATATTGAACATTTGTATTTTCTAACTTCTCAATTATGTGTGGATGATTTTTACGAAATTTTTGATCTATCAATAAAGTAATCATCGGACGCACAATATGACTTAGTGCAGAAATTCCTGCTCCAAATAAAAAAGCTTCTTGTGGCGCTAAATGCATGTAGGTATTGTAGCAAAAGATGGTGTTTATACAAGCTATTCTGTGTTATTTTTATTATTTAAATTTTTATGTACAATCGATTAATTGATTGTACATTTTGTATTACTGATTAATCAATTAAACAGTAATGCCACAGCTTCTTAAATCCTTTTTTAGTTTTTGATTTGTAGTAAATAAAAAAGATTTTAGACCAATAATTTCCCCGCCTTCAATATTTCGGGGACGATCATCAAAAAAGAGGGCTTCCTCCGATTTTATCTTAAGCATGTTTAAAGAAATTTGATAAATTTTTTTATCAGGTTTTATTACTTTATGGAGAGAAGAAATAACCACGGAATCAAAATATTTATCTAGTTCATATTTTGAAATTAATTCTTTCATCCACACATCACTGTAATTAGTTAATAAACCTGTCTTATATTTTTTTTTAAGATTAACTATCAAATCCAATAATTCATTATTTATCTTTATCTTTTGAGATATTTCTTTCCAGACATCGCTACTGGCTATTCCAACCACCTTGGCAACCTCTTGAGAAAATGTTTGAGTAGAAATGCTGCCCCTGTCCATGTCATCGGAAATATCATGAAAGTAGTTACTTTTACTTTCGATACCTTTGGCTTTTTGTTCTTTCGCCCACAAACTATATCCTTCCGTCCCAATTACTCCCGCAAAGTCAAAGATAAGCGCCTTTATCATATAATCGGACTGAATGGAAATTTTGCAAATTGGGATTTATTTCCTAATTCCCGTTCGATTCTCATTAATTGATTGTATTTTGCTGTCCTCTCTCCTCTGGCTGGGGCGCCGGTCTTTATCTGTCCGGTTCCCATTGCAATGACAAAATCGGCCATAAAGGCATCTTCAGTTTCAGCTGATCTATGGGAAACAACCGCTGTCATTCCGGCTTTATGAGCCATAAGAACAGCATCAACCGTCTCTGTTAATGTTCCGATCTGGTTTAATTTAATAAGAATAGAATTACAGGTTTTTTCATCGATTCCTTTCTGGAGTCTTTTGATATTAGTGACAAAAAGATCATCACCCATCACCTGCATTTTGCCTTGGGTTTTTTCAAAAAGTTTTTTGAATCCGACCCAATCATCCTGATCAAAGATATCCTCCATGGATACGATCGGATATTTTTTCCAGAGATTTAAATAGAATTCCACCAATTCGTCTGTTGATAAAACCAGTCCCTCTTTTTTTAATTGATATTTGCCTTGGCTCGCCGAAGCTTCAGCGGAGGCGGCCGTATAGAACTCCGAAGCAGCTCCGTCT